>JANMOK010000280.1:0-4116 GCA_031369165.1 Paracoccaceae bacterium | reverse complement strand
ATGATGCCGCCGAAAATGTTGACCAGAATCCCCTTCACCTGCGGATCGGAGGTGATGATCTTGAAGGCTTCGGTCACCTTCTCCTTGGTTGCCCCGCCGCCGACATCGAGGAAATTGGCGGGCGCAGACCCGTACAATTTAATAATATCCATCGTCGCCATCGCGAGGCCAGCACCGTTGACCATGCAGCCGATCTCGCCATCCAGCGCGATGTAGTTCAGGTCGAACTTCGACGCCGCCAGTTCCTTTGGGTCTTCCTCGGATTCATCGCGCAGCGCGGCAATATCCTCCTGCCGATAGAGCGCATTCGCATCAAAACTCATCTTGGCATCCAGCAGATGCAGGTCGCCCTTTTTGGTCACCACCAGCGGGTTGATCTCCAGCATCTCCATGTCTTTTTCGACAAACATCCGGTAAAGCGCATTCACCAGCGCCACGCATTGCTTGATCTGGCCACCTTCCAGCCCAAGCGCGAAGGCTACGCGACGGCCATGAAACGCCTGAATCCCGCTCGCCGGATCCACTGAAAAGCTGAGAATTTTCTCCGGCGTCTCTGCCGCCACTTCCTCGATGTTCATGCCGCCTTCGGTCGAGCAGACGAACGACACCCGCGACGACGCCCTATCCACCAGCACCGCCAAATACAACTCGCGCGCAATATCTGCCCCGTCCTCGATATAGACGCGGTTGACCTGCTTGCCCGCCGGTCCGGTCTGTTTGGTCACCAGCGTGCGACCCAGCATTTTTTGAGCTTCCTCGGCGGCCTCGGAACTGGAATGCGTCACCCGGACGCCGCCTTTTTCACCCGCCGAAGCTTCGCTGAACTTGCCCTTGCCCCGCCCGCCCGCATGGATTTGCGCCTTGACCACCCAGACCGGCCCGTCAATTGCACTGGCGGCGGCCTTTGCTTCTTCGGCCCGCAAGATCACGTGACCGTCGGACACCGGCAATCCATAATCGCGCAGCAATTTTTTGGCCTGATACTCGTGGATATTCATCAAATCCCTCCGCCGCTTGAACGGCTGCGGCACTGCTATCAGCAATAGCTTTACGAGGTTTGAAGGTCGCTGCCAAACCGAAAACGAGGGAAGTCAACAGTATCGGTGCATAAACCGGATTATGTGATCACATTATTTTTCTGTGTGATCACGTTTTCCGGATGCAAGCTCAGTTGAGCAGCAGCGCCACCATCATCCCCCGCCCGCTGACCAATTGTTCGAACGCGCGCCATGCCAGAGCGGTGACGACCGGGCCTCTCTCGGCATAAGGCAGGGCATCGATTCCTTGCAGCCAACCCAACAGATCAACCGGCGCCGGATTTTGCAGGAATGCCGCAATGTCAATGCCGGCTTCCGGCGGAAACGCCACGTGCGGCACCAACAACTTGCCCGCAAGCATCAGTTCCAGATCGCCCAAAACCGCCGACCAGACCTTGCCGATGTCGGGGGGCAGCACGAAGCCCAGCGCCGCCTGTTGTTGGCCGTTCGGTATCCATTCCGCCTCATTGTCGGTTTCGGCGGCCAACAGCGCCCAGAACTGGCGATTCAGCACGATCATCTGGCGCAGATGCGTCGCCGTCTGGCGGGTCAAATCCGCGTCGGGCCGCTGTCGCAAGGCAAAAACGGCAATTGTTGCCTTGTCGAGCCCGCCCTCCGGGTCATACCGTTCGATGAGCGAGGGTAACGGCGAAGCCAACCGCCTGCGCCTTTCATCGGTCGCCGCCATGACCTTGGCCGCCGCGTCGGTCGGGTCAAACGCCAGGATAAAGCTGGCAACCCCGGAGATCAGATGCCCATAGGCACGCAGCCACGCCACATCGGCCGTATCAAAGCGGATCGTCGTGGAAAGTGGCCGCGGCTTCCGCTCCCACGGATTGGTGAATGCAGCCAGCGCAATCGGCAGCAGGTCTTCAAACCTGTTGCGCCGCTGGCCGTTGCCGTCAATGTCAAACCACAGGTCCTCGAGCCGGATGACCAGCCCGACATCGCTGGTCGCAGGGATTGCCGCCAATGCCGCCTCGGCCTGATCCAACCGCGCGGTCGCGCCAATCATGATCTCGGACACCAAACTTGCGCGCGCCGCCTCGGGTGCCGGGTTTGGCAGCAATTCCACCTGCAACAACGGCAGCGGCGCCAGCATCCCGGTGGCCCCGACCTGCCAGCGCAACTGCATCGCCTGCTCGACCGCCATCAGGAACCGCACGCCGCCCAGCGCAAACAGATCGTCGCCGCTGGGTGCCGGCAGCGCCGCAATCACCGCCTCGGTTTTCGCCAGACCATCGCGGGCAATGGCTGCCGACCAATCCTGCGAAGGTTCCGCGTGAACTGGCAAAGTGGAAAATGCCAGCATTCCAGCAAACAGCATGCGCATTTCAGCCCCCCATGTTTGTGCCGTATACAGCATAGCACAAACACAAGCGCCGCATGTCGAAGTTCAGGTTAGAGATGGATCAATCACCTTGCAGGCCGCCACCAGCCCGTTCACTGCCTCGACCGACTTGTCGAACATTGCCTGCTCGCCGGGGTTAAGATGTATCTCAACCACTTTCTCTACACCACCAGCACCAATTACCGTCGGCACGCCGACGTACATGCCCTTCAACCCATAGGCGCCCATCACGAACGCCGCCACCGGCAGCACTCGCTTTTGATCCTTCAAAAACGCTTCCGCCATTTCAATGGCCGAGGATGCCGGCGCGTAAAACGCCGAGCCGGTTTTCAGCAGTCCAACAATCTCGGCCCCGCCGTCGCGGGTGCGCTGGATGATTGCATCCAGCTTCGCCTGCGTCGTCCAGCCCATCGCCACCAGATCGGGCAAGGGAATGCCCGCCACGGTGGAATAACGCGGCAGCGGCACCATCGTGTCGCCATGCCCGCCCAGCACAAACGCGGTTACATCCTTGACCGAAACCTTGAATTCCTCGGCCAGAAAATGCCGGAACCGGCCCGAATCCAGAATTCCCGCCATGCCACACACCATATTCGCAGGCAGGCCAGAGAATTCGCGCAAAGCCCAAACCATCGCATCCAAGGGGTTGGTGATGCAAATGACGAACGCTTTTGGCGCGTGCGCCTTGATGCCCTCACCCACCGCCTTCATCACCTTAAGGTTAATACCCAGCAAATCGTCCCGGCTCATCCCCGGTTTGCGCGGCACACCAGCGGTAACGATGCAGACTTCCGCACCTGCAATATCGGCGTAGGAATTGGTGCCCTTCAAAGCGGCGTCAAAGCCCTCAACCGCACCGCTTTGCGCCAGATCCAGTGCCTTGCCCTGCGGAATGCCTTCGGCCACATCGAACAAAACCACGTCGCCCAGTTCTTTCAGCCCCGCCAAATGCGCCAGCGTGCCGCCGATTTGTCCTGCGCCGATCAGTGCGATTTTTGCCCGTGCCATGACATGCTCCCAAAGCTGAATTATTGCCGCGTTGCCTAACCCCGACGTGGTTAATGCGCAAGCATGAACGAAGAGTTGCTTTTCGCTCTGGCCTTCTGTGCCAGATCAGCTACCAATCTGCAGCCCGCTTCGCACGGGCGCTTTTCAATTCACCAAAGGCACAAAATGACCGGCCTGATCTATGACCCGTGGTTCTTTGCCGCCGCCATCCCGGCAGTGATCTTTGTCGGCCTGTCAAAAGGCGGTCTTGGCGGGGCGATGGGCCAGATGGGCGTACCGCTGCTGGCCCTAGTGGTTCCGCCGGTGCAGGGTGCCGCGATCATGCTGCCGATCCTGCTGGTCATGGACGTCGCCGCGTTGTGGAGCTGGCGCGGCTATCGTGATATGACGACGCTCAAGATCATGTTGCCGGGCGCTGTCGTTGGCATTTTCATCGGTTACCTGACAGCCAAAATGGTCTCCGCCGACGCAATCATTCTAATCGTTGGCTTGCTGACCTTCTGGTTCATCGCTCGCGCCGTCATAAGCGCCCGTCAAAAAATTACTATAGGTGTTCCACACAATGTGGCCAAAGGCGCGTTTTGGAGCGTGGTGGCCGGTTTCACCAGCTTTGTCGCCCATGTCGGCGGTCCACCTTACCAGATCTATGCCCTGCCTTTGAAGCAGGACCCGAAAATCTACACCGGCACCAGCACCATCTTTTTTGCTATCGTCAATGCG
>JANMOK010000016.1:0-2429 GCA_031369165.1 Paracoccaceae bacterium | reverse complement strand
GGGAAATGCAGGTTGGCCTTATGCGCGATAAAGCTTTTATCGCTAAACCAGAACGGCACCACATAACGGCCTGTCGTCAGCACCCGGTCCAGCGCCTGCACCGAAGCGTTGAAATCCTCGATGTTCTTGGATGTCAGGATCGATTCAATCATCGCCTCCGCCGCCGGCGAGTTCATCCCCATATAGTTGCGCGTCCCCGGCTCGGTCACCCCGGCCGAACCCCAGTAGAGTTTCTGTTTGTTGCCCGGCGACAGCGACATCGCCCAGGAATTGACCATCACATCATAGTCATAGGCGGTCTTGCGCTCGGTCTCTTGCGCTGAATCAACGATGGTGATTGTCGCAGTAATCCCCAAAGCCTTCAGCGCATCCAGATAAATATTGGCTATCGCCTCGTGCTGGCTTGATTTCAGCATGAATTCAAAGGCAAACGCCTCACCCGCCGCATTTTTCAACACACCGTCCTGCAAGGTCCAGCCCGCTTGCGCCAACAAATCCGACGCCGCTTTCATATTGGTGCGGTTGCGGTCGGTTCCATCCGAAACCGGCAGATCATAGGCGGCAAGAGCCCCGGGAACCAATTCCGCTTCAAACGGTTTCAGCAATTCCAGAACTTTGCCTTCTGCCGGACCGTGGCTCATCGCCAAAGCCGAATTCGAAAAGAACGAGGTTCGCCGCGGATAGGCCCCGGCATTGATCGTCTGGTTCACAAACTCAAAGTTGAACGCCAGCATCAACGCCTCGCGCACCCGCCAGTCCTGGAATAACGGGCGACGGGTGTTGAACACAAACCCCTCCATTCCCGAAGGCCGCGAATGCGGAACCACAGACTTCACCACTTCGCCCGAAGTCACCGCCGGGAAAGTATATTCCGTGTCCCATTTCGTCGGGTTGCCTTCGCGGAAAACGTCTGAATCGCCCGCTGTAAACGCCTGCCAAACCACCCCCGCATCGGCATAAAAGTCATAGCGGATTTCATCCAGATTGTTGGTGCCCTTGTTAAAAGCCAGATCTTTGCCCCAATAATCCGGGTTGCGCTTGAAGCTGATGAACCGGTCCGCCTCGAACTCGCCAACCGTGTACGGTCCCGACCCGTGCGGCAGATCCAGCGAACTTTCGTCAAACGCCCGGCCCTCCCAATCGGCCTTGCGCAAAATTGGCCGCAAACCCAAAATCAGCGGCATTTCGTAATCAACCACGTTGAACGTGAACTTGACCGACCGCTCGCCCGTAATCTCGCTGGAGCCAACCTTGGCCCAGCTCGACCCAAACGACGGCGTGCCCTTCTCGGCCAGCGTCGTCATCGACCACATCACATCTTCAACCGTTACCGGTGACCCGTCGGAAAATTTCGCCTCGGGCCGCAGGGTGAATTGCACCCATTCGCGGTTGGGTCCGACTTCAACCGATTCGGCCAACAACCCGTAAAGACTAAACGATTCGCCCCAGTTGCGACCCAGCAATGACTCAAACGTGTGGACCCGCAGCCCATATGGCGAGCGGCCCTTGACGATATAGGGATTCAGCGAGTCAAACCCGCCCGCCTCGGCAAAAGTGATCGACCCACCCTTGGGCGCATCAGGGTTGGCATAGGGCAGCGACACAAAGTCTGGTGCCAAAGCCGGTTCGCCATACATGGCAATACCATGCATAGGCTGCGCCAAAGCAGCAGACCCGCTCAGCATCAGCCCCGCCACTATCGCCGCCAGTGTGATTTGCGCCCGTTTCATGTTTCCCTCACCCGATGATTGTTCGTGATTCTTGTCACGAGATTACCTGCATTCGCAATGGATCAAAATTTAACTTGGCGGTTCACGCGGCAAATTGTATAAAGACCGGACTGCTCGATAGGTTTCTTGCCTGTATGAAACCTGCCTCAATAACTTAACGCCCTCTTCGTGAGGGCGTTTTTTTATGCAAAATCAGTCTTGCTGGCATTTGTGGCGTTTCCTTCGCAGTTGCAGCATATAAGATCGGCGCAAATTGGCTCAACATTATGGGGCAGGATATGAGTCTCTCAGGTAAAACCGCAATCGTTACTGGCTCCAATTCCGGCATTGGTTTGGGCATTGCCGAAGAATTGGCAAAACTTGGGGCCAATATCGTGCTCAATTCCTTCACCGACCGGCCAGAAGACCACGCGCTTGCCGCCAAATTGGCCCATGAAACCGGTGCACAGGTCGCCTATATCCCCGCCGATATGGCCAACGGCGAGGCCTGCCGCGCTTGGGTGGCGCAAGCCGCCGCCCAATTCGGCAGCGTCGACATCCTTGTCAACAACGCCGGCATCCAGCACGTCGCGCCAATCCCCGATTTCCCGACCGCAAAATGGGACCAGATCATCGCCATCAACCTCTCCTCGGCGTTCCACGCGATGCGCGTGGCCGTGCCGATGATGCGCAAGAAGGGCTGGGGCCGCATCGTCAACA
>JANMOK010000005.1:0-2623 GCA_031369165.1 Paracoccaceae bacterium | reverse complement strand
ATTCTGCAAACTCTGCCTGGTTCCTCGTGCATAGATTGAGGGCACTTTGTCGGTCAACAGCAGCTGCGCCTTGGTCGTCGCATAATGCCGCAGATGTACCGCCACATCCTGCGGCTCGGCGCTGGCCCCGTTCAGGTGGATCACGTCAAAGGACTGCGCCAGTTTCAGCGTTTCCTCATAGGCCGAAATCGTGCCCGGCCTGCGCCCGCGTTCCAGATCAGTCACATTCGGGCAGCCCGACCCCGGCTTGAACAGCAAGGCACCCGGCCCTATCACGACGTCGCGCTTGGACGAACCTCCGCGTACGGCAAAACTGCTTGGTGCGCTGGCCAAGGCGGCGGTTACAATCCCGCGGCCGATGCGCACCATGCCCGTATCTTGATCGACCAAGGCACCGGCATTCCGATAAATTTGCCGCGCTTCTGGCAACAAGACCCGCAGACCGAGACGTTCCAAGATATCCAGGGCAGCGTGGTGAATCGCCTCAATGCGGTCGTCACTGAACAGTTTCTGCGGCACAAAGGGATTGCGCAGGTTTGTGTAGTCGGGCTTGCGCATGCTGGATGCCCGATCTTCTTTTGAGCGGCCGCGGTGTGTCATGGATGTTCCATTTTCCGCCCTGTGCCCCTAAACCAAGCCTGAGCACGATAGGAAACGCTAATGGCATGGACAACCCAAGTCGATAATTATTGCGAGCGCATCGACCTAAGTTTCTGGGCCGAGCCTTTGAATGCGCTCAGCAACGTCGGCTTTCTGGTTGCGGCATTGCTCGCGTGGAACATGGCCCAGAAGGGCAATGATTGGGGGCCAAAACTGCTGGCAGTCTTGCTTGCTGCCATTGCCATCGGCTCGTTCACGTTTCACACGTTTGCCACCAACTGGGCCGCGCTCGCCGACGTTGGCCCGATTACTGGTTTCATCCTCGCCTATACATACCTGACGATCACCCGCTATCTCAACCAAGCCTTCTGGGCCGGACTTCTGGCGGTGGCGGCGTTCTTCCCCTATTCGGTCTATCTCGGCAAAGCCTTTGCCGACCAGTTTGGCACCCTCAACGGCTCCATCGATTATGTACCCGTTGTCGTCCTCATTTTTGCCTTTGCCGCGTTAACCTGGCAAACCAAGCCCGAAACCGGACGCCATCTTCTCGTCGGCGGCGGCATTCTCACTCTCTCACTCGTCTTTCGCACGATCGATAATTCGATCTGCAACAGCGTCCCCATCGGCACGCATTTCATTTGGCATCTGCTCAACGCGGTCTTGCTTTGGTGGATGGTCCGCGCGTTGATCCGCCACAACACGACCCTGTCACTTGCCACGGCCCGGCGGCAAAGCTAATACCGCGCCGCAGGCAGGCAGGACCAACACGATGGCGATTGACAAAGACACAGCGCGCAAAGTCGCGCATCTGGCGCGTATCGAAGTGGCCGAGGCCGACCTCGAAAAAGTGGCGCGCGAACTCAGCGGCATCTTGGGTTTCATGGAACAATTGTCCGATGTCGATGTTGGTGGCGTAGAACCGATGACATCCGTGACCCCGATGAACGCACCTATGCGCACCGATTTCATCACGGATGGCGGCAATGCCGAACGGGTTTTGACCAATGCGCCCGCGCGCAGCGACGGGTTTTTTGCCGTGCCGAAAGTTGTCGAATGACCAGCCTTGCAACACTGACCATCGCTGAAGCCCGCACCAGGTTGCGGGGCAAAGCAATCTCGTCGCGCGAACTGACGCAATCGTGCCTAAATGCAATCGAAGCAGCAGCCGAACTCAACGCATTTTGCCACGTCGCCGTCGACGCCGCGCTGGTGCAAGCCGACGCGGCCGATATCCGCCTGAAACAAGCCGACGCACCCGATTTGTGCGGCATTCCCTTGGGCATCAAAGACCTGTTCTGCACCCAGGGCGTGCCCGCCCAAGCGGCATCCGGCATCCTCAAGGGCTTCGTTCCGCCCTATGAAAGCACGATCACCTCGCAGCTTTGGGAACGCGGCGCTGTGATGCTGGGCAAATTGAACATGGACGAATTCGCCATGGGTTCTTCGACGGAAACTTCGGTCTATGGAAGTGCGATATCCCCTTGGCGCGCCAAAGGCTCCACCCAAGCCTTGACGCCGGGCGGCTCGTCTGGCGGTTCGGCCGCCGCCGTGGCCGCCGACCTTTGCCTTGCCGCACTTGGCACCGATACTGGCGGCTCGATCCGCCAGCCCGCCGCTTTCACCGGCATCGTCGGCATCAAGCCGACCTATGGCCGCTGCTCGCGCTGGGGGGTCATCGCCTTCGCCTCGTCGCTTGATCAGGCGGGCCCGATGACCAAATCGGTGCGCGATTCCGCAATCCTGCTGCAAGCGATGGTCGGCCATGACCCCAAAGATTCGACCAGCGCCGACATCGCCGTGCCCGATTTCGAGGCCGCGCTGACGGGCGACATTCGCGGCAAGAAAATCGGTATCCCGCGCGAATACCGCGTCGAGGGCATGCCGCCGGAAATCGCCACGCTTTGGGCGCGGGGCGGCGAAATGTTGCGCGATGCAGGCGCAATCACCGTCGATATTTCGTTGCCCCACACCAAATATGCGTTGCCGGTCTACTATGTCATTGCCCCCGCCGAAGCTTCCTCCA
>JANMOK010000424.1:0-3120 GCA_031369165.1 Paracoccaceae bacterium | reverse complement strand
CATCGACGTGCAGCAGGTCGGCATAGGGCTCGATCCGCTTCATATCATCGGTCAAGCGCACCAGATCGGCAGACCAGGCAGAGAATTCGCAGATCAGTCTATGGCTCGGCAGGCTGCCAAACCAGTCAGCGGTGGTCATTGTGAAAATCCTTTCAGGAATCTGTCTAGCGTGTTTTGAAAATCATCTACATATCGGCTCCTGTCTTGCGCCTTGGCGGTAATTTCAACCAATGAGGCGCCGGGAATAAACCGGGCTATCTCTTGCGCCATCGAAATCGGATGCACAGCGTCCAAACGGGTTCCGATAACCAGTGCCGGCACTGTGATCGCGCCCAATTGCTCCGCCGTCACACCAGATCCATCTGCCGAAATCCTCTGCAGCAAGGCAGCCGTCACGTCCTGCGGTTCACGCCCGAAAAACCCTTCGAGCGAAACCAGATTGTCGGGCGCTTCGCTTGCCAAACGCTTGGCTGTGGCACCTGCCATGAATTGCGCATGCGCTTCGCCCGGCGTCATCCGGGCAAGCAATGCCCCAACTTCTGCGTTGGCACGCATGTTTTCCGGCGCAACCCCAATGCCCCAAGCCGGTCGGGCAATCACCAGCCCGCGCACAAGGTCCGGTCTGACGACGGCCAAACGCATCGCTATCGCTGCACCCATTGAAATGCCGCCAATAACAACCGGCGCAGGCCCGCGCGCTACAATCATTTCGGCCACATCTTCGGCAAATCTGGCAATTGAAACCTCAGACAGGTCGCCCGGCTCTGACGTACCGTGCCCCCGGCATTCCAGCGTTATCCGGCGCAGCCCGGCATTGGCCGGAAACACCTCCGCCGTCTGCCGCGCGTCGCCGCACAGGCCGTGCTGAAACACGACGGCCAAACCATTTCCCCCGCCGTCATCGACGTGCAGCCGCGGTCCGCCCTTCGGCGTGAACCATTGCATCGCCAAATCCCCAATCAAATGTCCACACCCACAGAGATCAGGGTGCTTCGCAGAAACATTGCCACACCCGGAGCTTCCGCTGCCGACAAGCCATGCGTCACCAAGGGCCCGGCAAAACCCACAGCTTTGAGGCAAGCGACGAAGTGAGCAAAATCGACAACCCCTTTGCCCGCCGCGGCAACCGAACCATCCCCCGCTCGGTCTTTCGCGTGGCCCATGACGATATGCTCGCCCAAAAGGTCAACCGCCGCAGACACCAGTCTGCGTTGCTCGGTCAGCGTCGTGCGTTCAAACAAATTCGCCGGGTCCAGAACGATCTTTAACCGCTGGCTCTTTACTTCCTGCAAAAGCCTGTCGGCATTTGCCGCCGAGTTGATCACATTGGCCAGTTCTGGCTCGATGCCAAGCAGGATGTCCCAGCGCTCCGCTATTTCAACGGCAATTTCCATGGATCTCCGCAAATCGCGCCAAGCGTCGGAGGTGGCGTTTTCAGGATGGGCGCGCCATTGATCGTCCGGGTCGCGGGTGCCCGTGCACAAGGTGATCAACGGCGCACCCATCGCCTTGCAGTGCGCTGCCAACACCGCAAGCCGCGCATGGCCCTTCTCGCGCACGGCTTTGTTGGGATGGATCATGTTATAGGTGCCCGAAACGGCGGCAATCTGCACATTGCAGGCCTTTGCCGCTGCGGCCACGTCCAAGGCATTCTCAACGCTTATCAGATCAGGCATAGACGCCAGTCCCGAACAAGCCATATTGTATTGAACTGCCGCATATCCAGCACCTGCAGCAGCCGCCAAATTGGCCCTGGGCGTCACACCGTCAAACGTCTTGGCGAAAATTCCGAGGTACATCATACCGCACCGGATACTTCGTCCAGCCTCATGGCCTTGCCCGTTTTCACCGATCGGGAGATTGCCACCATGCCTCGCACCGAGGCGATGCCGTCATCAATATCAGCGCCGCCCATCGCCACGCCGTTCAGGATGAGATCGGCGAAACCTTCAAGCTGACGACGGTAAAAATGTCCGTCAGCGCCAAGCGTGCGCGTCGTCTCGCCGGTTGATTCGTGGAAAATGTCGACGTCGCTGGTCTTGTAATACCACGGGTTATAAGTTTTCCCGATCACGCTGCCGTTCGCGCCATAGATTTGAAAACCCTCATGCCAGTCCATGCGCACGGCAACCGTCAGGTCGAGGTGGCCGATCGCGCCACTGGCAAAGGCCACATCAATGAACCAGCAATGGGCACCAAAACGCTGCCGCAGCCGAGCCTCAACCTCAACAATGGGTCCGCCAAAATAACGCGCCGTGTCCAGCAGGTGGCATCCATGCGCCAGCATGTAATAACGCTCGAGGTCGGCCTTGGGGTCTTGCGCGGGCCGCTTGGCCTGACTGCTCTTGAAGATCAGCGGCTGCACCGCGTCAGTCATGGCATAGCGGTGGGTTGAATCGCAATACCACGCTTTCAGTGCCAGTAATTCGCCCATCTCATGGTCGATAAAGACCTTGGCGCTTTGCAGCCCGGCGTCAAAACGCTTCATATGCCCGACTTGCAAAATCTTGCCGCTTTTTTTCAGCGCAACCTTCAGACTTTCGACTTCTTCGACCGAAATACCCAGCGGCTTTTCGCATAACACATGCTTGCCGGCCGCCAATGCTGATGCCGCGGCCGCTACATGAAAAGCGTCGGATGTCGCGATGACAACCGCATCCACCGCCGGATCGGCCAGCATTTCGTCATAGTCGCGGAAGGACTTGGTTGGCGCATAAATAGCTGAAATACGCTGGCGCAGGTCATCCGCCACGTCGCAGATTGCATATAAATCAGCATTCTTTGCTTTGACTGCACTTTCGAAATGGGCGGCTTGCGCAATAGGACCGCAGCCAAGAATACCCACCTTAAGGCGCTTTTTGTCCGCAAGCATTTTCAGCCCTGTTTTGTCGGCACATTCAGTCGAAAGTGACGTTTCGCCGGTTCGACCCTTAATTGATATCGTTTCAAAAGAAAATAAGAAACAGCGCACCATAAACCGACCAAATGAATGCTCACGAGCCGTCCTTGTGATTTGTCAGGTCGTTCCAGGCAATATCAAATGCATGGTGGTGGGCAACGGTTGCTGCCCCGATCACGCATTCAAGATTGCCGTGCGCCGACATCTTGATATCCGGAACC
>JANMOK010000268.1:0-17766 GCA_031369165.1 Paracoccaceae bacterium | reverse complement strand
TCGGTATCGGACGCCATCACCGTGGCCGCCCGCGAAGTGGCGGAAACCACCGATGTGAAAGCCATTTGCTGCTTTACCCATACCGGCACCACGGCTTTGCTCGCATCGCGCGAAAAACCGCGTGTTCCGATCATTGCGCTGACCCCGCTGGTCAGCACAGCGCGCCGGCTGGCGCTAAGCTGGGGCCTGCACTGCGTTGTAACCGATGAAGTCACGCGCTTCAAAATGGCCGTTGTCAACGCCGCACGGGCCGCGCGCGAATACGGTTTTGCCACCGACCGCGAGAAAATTGTGGTAACCGCGGGCATACCCTTTGGGGTGGCGGGATCGACAAATATCTTGCGGGTAGCGCCTGTTTTGGAGAAACTGATTTACGAGGGTGAACCTGAGTAGGGTAACTTGAGGATTTGAATTGGCCCAATATGAAACTTATTTATTGCTCGGTGCTGCACTTGGGATTCTATCGATAATACGAATCTTTTCGTCGGCTGTTGACGGAACGCGGCCGCGACTTTCCGTACTTTTCTTGTTCGTCGCGATTGGTTTGGTTTATTATGCCAACACTTTGGCCGGCAAAACCCTTGGTCCAACCGATTTCACCACCGCCCTGTCCAATTTGTTCGCCGAAATCAAGGGATAAGGCTTGCACCGGCATTGCGCCGTTACTATACACCCGCCTTCATTGACGCTTCCGGCTAAAGGGCTGCCGAGTCGCGTGCCTGTCGCAGATCCCAAGAAGGAGATGGAAATGCCCAAGATGAAGACGAAAGGAAGCGCCAAAAAGCGCTTCAAGGTCACGGCCACGGGCCGGATCAAGGCGGGCCAGGCTGGCAAACGCCACGGCATGATCAAACGCTCGGCCAAATTCATCCGCAATGCGCGCGGCACCACGGTGCTGAGCAAAGCCGATGAAGGCATCATCAAATCATACATGCCCTACGACCGCTGAGAGGAGATTGAACCATGTCCCGAGTTAAAGGAGGCGTCGCCTCTCACGCCCGCCACCGCAAGGTCATCAAGGCCGCCAAAGGTTATTATGGCGCCCGCAGCACCAATTTCCGCACCGCCACGCAGGCGGTCGACAAGGCGATGCAATATGCAACACGCGACCGTTACGCCAAAAAGCGCAACTTTCGCGCTTTGTGGATTCAGCGGATCAATGCTGCTGTGCGCCTGCACGATCTGACCTACAGCACATTCATCAACGCGATGAGCCGCGCGGGCATCGAAGTCGACCGCAAGGTTTTGGCCGATTTGGCCGTGCACGAACCCGATGCTTTTGGCGCGATCGTCGCGCAAGCCAAGGCTGCAATCGCCTGATTGCTGCTAAAGCCGAACAGTTTGAGCCCCGCAGGCCGCAAGGTTTCGCGGGGTTTTTCTTGAGCCAAGCTTTCGGATACCTGCTTTCACAGGATGAAGTCATTGGCCGAAAAATCCGCCGCGCTCAACAAATGTGAGGCGTCGCGCACCACAAGCGCCTCGCCCTCGCACCAGATCAAGACCCGCCCCGGTGCCTTATCGACAAAGACAAGTTCGCCAAAGCTGGTATTGAAATCCAGCAGGTCGATGATATCCTTGCCGTCCTCAAAGTTGCGCAGGACGTCGCGTAAAGCATCATTGTTTAGTTGAAATACGTCCGGCCTCCCGGTGCCCCACAAAACATCGCTTGCCGCCGTATCGGGCACAAGATGAACCGTAGGTGCTGCGGCACCGGGGGCGAACATAAAGTCCGATTCATCCAACGAGAAAAACGAAAGGCCGGGTGCGCCCGGATCGGGGGGTTGAAAAAACACGTCGGTTTTTTCACCGCGAATTTCGATAATGAAATGTCCCGGAGATTTCAGGCGGACAAACACTTCTTCCCAGGTAACGTTGTATTCGGTCAGGTCGATTTTGTCGGAGCCGTTCTTGAAATCGAGAATGAAATCGCGTTTGCCGTCGCGCCGCAGCGCAAAAATGTCGGCACCGGCAAGCCCGGTTATCTTGTCGCGCAGCACGCCGTCCAAAATGGTGTCGCCGCCAGTCGTTCCAGTCAGGATCATCGATCCTCTCCGCTTAGATCTGCAGCAATCAAGCACGGCCAGGTAAAGCTTCCGTTAACCAGTGCCGGGTTTGCATTCATCCGCACCTGTGATAGCGCTCTGCACGTTGAAATCGGGGCAAAGCTATGGATACGTTGGACGACCTGAAGCAGCAGTATCTAGCCAAAATTTTGGCCGCGCCCGACGAGGCTGCCCTGGAAGACGTGCGCCTGGCCGCATTGGGCAAAAAGGGCGACATTTCTGCGCGGATGCGTGATTTGGGTACTATGGACGCCGACCTGCGCAAGTCGATGGGTCCGGCCTTGAATGACCTGAAAGATCAGATTGCCGGTGCCCTGTCAGCGCGCAAAGCTGCCTTGTCCGACGCGACCTTGAACGAGCGTCTGAAAACCGAGTGGCTTGATGTCACGCTGGAGGGTCGCCCGCGTGCCGTGGGAACCCTGCACCCGATCAGCCAGGTCACCGAACAAATCGTCGCCATCTTTGCCGATTTGGGTTTCTCTGTCGCCGAAGGGCCGCAGATTGAAACCGACTGGTATAATTTCGACGCCCTGAACATCCCGCCCGAGCATCCAGCGCGGCAGGAGCACGACACGTTCTATATGCACCGTGCTGACGGCGACAATCGCTCGCCAAATGTGCTACGCACGCATACCTCGCCGGTACAAATCCGCTATCTCGAAGCGCATGGTGCCCCCTGCCGCATCATCGCGCCGGGCCGGGTTTATCGGGCGGATTATGACCTGACGCACACGCCGATGTTTCACCAATACGAGGGCCTGTGCATCGACAAAGACATTTCGATGGCCAATCTGAAATGGACATTGGAAGAGTTTTGTCGGGCGTTTTTCGAGACCGATTCAACCGACCTGCTGCGCTTCCGCGCCAATCATTTCCCCTTCACTGAACCCTCGGCCGAGGTTGACATCCGCTGCTCTTGGGAAGGCGGACAACTCAAGATTGGGCAGGGCAGCGATTGGCTGGAAATCCTTGGCTCCGGCATGGTGCATCCCAAGGTGCTCCAGGCCGCCAAAGTTGACCCCGAGAAATGGCAAGGCTTCGCCTTCGGTATGGGCATCGACCGCCTTGCCATGCTGAAATACGGCATCCCCGACCTGCGGGCGTTTTTCGATTCAGATTTGCGCTGGTTGAGGCACTATGGGTTCTCGGCGCTGGAAGTGCCAACGGTGAGTGGTGGGGTGAGCGGGTGAAAATGCGACGATGACTTTCTGCAGATTATCAACATTGCTCGGTGTCGTCTGTGCCCTCGGGCTTGTGCTGGCGCTGGTTCTGGCATTGGCGGATTCGAAAAGCTGATCGGTCAAGTGGCTTGGCCTTCCGGGCCAGCCAAAAGAAAACGGGGCCGCGTCGACCCCGAATGCCACCACGGAAAATCGCTCAAACGCTGTCGCGCCCTAAAGCTCGACTTCCGCCGCCTGTTCGTCGCATTCCAAGCCAGCCAATTCCGGGTCGGACAAGGCCGGGCATTCGTCGGTGCCGCCACCGGAACCGGAACCAGCAGAAATGCCGCCACCGCCGCCACCTGCCACGACGATTGTTTCACCACCACCGCCGGAGTTGTCATTTGATCCAGCCGATTCCGCACCGCTGCTTGGCAGATTGGTAACACCGCCAGCTGTGATTTCCGGCAGATCAAGCGGCAGAACTGTTCCGCGCGCCAATTCAGTAGCCGCATTCAGCCCATCGCCGATGACACCGGCATGCACCAGCATACCCGACTGAACCGTTACGGCGGACAGCGTGCCCATTCCCATAAGGGACGCCACCAAAATTACAAACTCAATCGAAACTGCGCCAGATTTGTCTGACGCGAACACACGAAACCAAGCCAATCGACTTACCCCCACAGGCACTGCCCGCAATCCCGTTTCGGACTGCACCGGCCCCTGATACAGCATTTTTTCATTATGCGCAAGTTTTGGATTCCGCTTCCGGTTGGATGCGGGATTGGTTAAGCACCGCGGAAACTACTGTGGCGGAAAGCAATTGACATGAAGTTAACCTTGAGCTGGCTGAAAGATCATCTCGAAACAACGGCACCGCTGGACGATATTCTTTTTGCTTTGACCGACCTGGGACTGGAAGTTGAATCCGTCCAAGATACTGCGGAAAAATTGGCGGCTTTTTCGATTTGCCGGGTAATTGAGGCAAAGCAGCACCCCAACGCTGATCGTCTGCGGCTCTGCCGGGTTGAGGCTTGGCTGAATGGCCCGGATAAACCTTCGCAAGAGGTGCAGGTTGTCTGCGGCGCACCCAATGCGCGTACTGGCTTGATAGGGGTATTTGCCCCGGTTGGAACCCACGTTCCGGGCACCGGCGTTGATTTGAAACCCGGTGTCATTCGCGGCGTGGACTCCAACGGCATGCTGTGTTCGGAACGCGAATTGATGCTGTCGGACAATCATGACGGCATTATCGACCTGCCGGCCGATGCCCCGCTGGGAGCAAGGTATGTCGATTATCGCGGCTTGAGCGACCCGGTGATCGAGATCAAAGTCACGCCCAACCGGCCCGATGCTTTGGGTGTGCAGGGCATCGCGCGCGATCTTGCGGCACGCGGAATCGGCAGATTGAAAGCACCCGCCACAGTGGTGGTTCCCGGACAATTCATCAGCCCGATCTCGGTCAAATTGAATGCTGATGTCGCGCAGAAAGCTTGCCCGCTTTTCTTGGGCCGCTATTTCCGGGGCGTCAAAAACGTGCCGTCACCGCAGTGGCTTCAAGACCGCCTCAAAGCCATTGGCTTGAGGCCTATCTCGGCCTTGGTCGATATAACCAACTTCCTGACCTATGACCGTAACCGTCCGCTGCATGTCTTTGACGCCGACAAAGTTCGCGGCAACATCGAAGTGCGCAAAGCCCGCGCTGGCGAGAGCCTGCATGCGCTGGACGACAAGACATATGTTTTCGATGGCAGCGAAACTTTGGTAACCGACGCGACTGGGACGCTGGCGGTTGGCGGCGTTATTGGCGGTCTGCCCACCGCATGCTCTTTGGAAACGAAGAACGTTTTTCTGGAAGCTGCCTATTTTGACCCAATTTCCACGGCGGTTACCGGCCGGAAACACAAGTTAATCTCAGACGCCCGTTATCGTTTTGAACGCGGTATCGACCCTGCATTCACGCCCGATGGCATCGAATTGGCCACCCGCCTGATCCTCGATATTTGCGGTGGCACCACGTCTGAAGTTGTTGTCGCCGGTGCGATTCCGCTCACCGAACGCAGCTACAAACTCGACACCCATCGCGTCACCTCGCTTGTTGGCATGGAAATTCCTAAGGCCGAACAGATCCGCATTCTGACCGACCTTGGATTCACCATCAGCGGTTCGGGCGAAAAGCTTGAGGCAAAAGTGCCAAGCTGGCGGCCAGATGTGCAGGGCGAAGCCGACTTGGTTGAGGAAATCGCCCGGCAAACCTCGCTGACTAAATTGCGGGGCGTGGCGATGTCGCGCTCGCTGGCTGGCGTTGCCAAACCGGTTTTGACCCCGCAACAAAAACGCGAAGCCGCGTTGCGCCGCCAATTTGCCGCGCTGGGTTACAACGAATGCATCACCTATTCGTTCATCGATCAGAAAGCTGCGGCACTTTTCGGCGGCGGGTCCGATGCCGTGATGATTGGCAACCCTATCGCCAGCGACATGAGCCATCTGCGGCCCAACTTGCTGCCCGGTCTGCTCGCCGCCGCAGCGCGCAACCAGTCGCGCGGCATTAACGATCTGGCCTTGTTTGAACTTGGGCCGGTCTTTTCCGGCGGCGAGCCAAATGACATGGCGATACAGATTTCGGGCGTTCTGATTGGCCACACCTCACCGCGAACCAGCCATAACTCCCGCCGTCCGGTCGATATTTTTGACGCCAAGGCCGATCTTGAACTGGTCTTGGCCAGAGCGGGAGTTTCCACCGACAAGTTGATGAATAATCGCACGACGCCACAATGGTTCCATCCGGGACGCTCGGCAGCGCTGACGCTTGGCCCCAAGAATGTTTTGGCCAATTTTGGCGAAGTTCACCCGAAGGTCCTGACGGAAATGGATGTCAAAGGGCCGGCGGTTGCCTTCACGGTGTTTCTGGCGGCCATTCCCTTTGCCAAATCGCGTATTCTGACGCGCCCTGCATTAGCCGTCTCGGAATTTCAGTCCGTCGAGCGGGATTTCGCCTTCGTTGTCGATGCCAAAATCGAAGCGTCCAGCATTGTCAAAGCGGCGCTGGCTGCCGACAAAGACTTGATTGCGGCGGTCAGCGTGTTTGATGTGTTTGAAGGGGCCAAGGCCGTTGAACAATTGGGGACCGGCAAGAAATCTGTTGCCATCGCGGTGCGGTTGCAACCACAGGACCGAACCTTGACCGAAAGCGAAATTGAGGCGTCGGCAAGCGCTGTTGTCGCCAGTATTGCCAAGCATACCGGTGGCGTTCTGCGCACATAAGTTTGACGGACGAATATTCGCCCCGCGACCGGACATTTATTCTTTCAATCAATGCGAGCATTGGCTATCGTCCCGCAACCAAAAAATATAAGTGGGACAGGACGAAAAATGATTAAAGAATTCAGAGACTTCATTGCCAAAGGCAATGTCATGGACCTTGCGGTCGGTATCATCATCGGTGTGGCATTTACCGCCATTGTCAGCAGCCTGGTTGGCGATCTGATCAACCCGATCATCGGCCTTATCCTGGGCGGCGTGAACTTTTCGGACATGTTCGTAGATCTGTCGGGAACCGATCCGGCTTCGTTTGCTGCCGCCAAGGAATCCGGCGCAGCCGTCTTTGCTTACGGCGCATTTGTCACAGCCGTGATCAACTTCCTGATCATTGCGTTTGTGGTGTTCATGCTGGTGAAAGCCGTGAACAGGCTGAAAGGTCCGGCACCAGAGGCGGCCCCCGCAGCGTCGGCCGGTCCAAGCCAAGAAGAACTGCTGACCCAAATCCGCGATCTGCTGAAAAAGTAAGGCCGCGCTTCGCTGCACAATCGACAACGGTCCCTTGGCGTAGCGCCAGGGACCGTTGTCCTTGAAAGTATCCTCGCCGTTGATGGAACCCAACGGCTTGATCTGGCGTTTCCCTGACGGAATTCACTTCCACCAAGGGGCGCTTTCATGGGGATCATCTGGACCATCATTATCGGCTTTGTGGCCGGCATCATCGCAAAATTCGTCATGCCCGGCGAGAATGAGCCTTCGGGTTTCGTTCTGACCACCATTCTGGGCATCATCGGGGCCTTTGTCGCCTCGTACCTCGGGCAGAGCCTCGGCTGGTACGGGCCGGGCGAAGGGGCCGGGTTGATCGGCGCCGCCGTCGGTGCTGTCATCGTGCTGGCCGTCTGGGGTTTTGTGCGCAGACGCACCTGATCCACCTGACACCTGCATCGCAATTTCAAAAGGAGAAAGCATATGTCGAAATCGACACCTTCGCTATTGGCGCTGCTCGGGCTGGTAGCTTTCGCGGGGTACCAGAACCGCGGCAAAATCAGCGAGATGATGGCCGACGCGCAGTCTCGGCGACCGCAGACAACGGGCGGCCAAAGCGGCGGCCTGATGTCCGATATCGGGGCGATGTTTCGGTCAGGCACCGCAGGCAGCACCCTGTCGTCGGGACTGAGCGACCTCGTCAAACGCTTCAAATCTTCAGGTCAGGGCCAGACGGCGGACAGCTGGGTCGCCGACGGACCGAACGAACCTTTGAGCGAAGACAATCTGGCCAGCGCCATCGGCGACGATACACTTGCCGAACTGGTCCACAAGACCGGTCTGTCACGGGCCGATCTGCTTAGCCGCCTTTCGGCGGCGATTCCGCAAACGGTCGACAAACTGACGCCCGACGCGCACCTGCCGACAGCAGATGAAGCAGAAAAACTTGCCTGAAATCCAAACTCCTGAAAGGAACCATCCGATGAAAACCCTAGCCGACGCATTCCACCACACCCTGCAAGATATGTATTTTGCCGAAAACGCGCTGACCAAGGCGCTGCCGAAAGTCGCAAGCGCGGCGACCAACGCCCAGTTCAAGGCGCTGGTGCATGCGCATCTTGCCGAGACCAAGCAGCAGATAAAAATCCTCGACAAGGTTTTTGCTGCCATCGGAGAAGCCGCCGAAGGGGTAAAATGTGATGCCATCGAGGGCCTGATCAAGGAAACCGACGGCCTGATCAAGGATGCGACCGGCGTTGCACTGGACGCGGGTCTTATCGCCGCCGCCCAAGCGGTTGAGCATTACGAGATCGCCCGCTATGGCACCTTGCGCGAATGGGCCAAACTTCTGGGCCATTCCGAGGCGCATGATCTGCTCAGCGAGATCCTGGATATGGAAAAGGCAGCAAATTCCAAACTGACGAGCTTGGCGGTCGACTCTGTCAACACCGCCAAAAAGGCCGCCTGAATCGCGAGGTCCGGGCGCGTTACGACGCGCCCTGCCCGCCTTCGGCCTATTTCTTCAATGCCAGTTTCGCCTGCAAAACATCAATTCCCAGCGCCTTGCCAACCGCCGCATAAGTCAGGTTGCCCGCATGGGTGTTCAGGCCGTTCAGCAGATGTTCGTCCTCCTCGCACGCCCGCCGCCAGCCCTTGTTTGCCAAAGCAAGCATGAACGGCATCGTGGCATTGCCAAGCGCGATGGTCGATGTCCGCGCCACAGCGCCGGGCATATTGGCGACGCAATAATGCATGATGCCGTCAACCTCATAGATCGGGTCGTCGTGCGTCGTCGCGTGCGACGTTTCAAAACAGCCGCCCTGATCAATCGCCACATCCACAATCGCCGCACCTGGGCGCATGGTCGAAAGCTGGGCCCGTGACACCAGTTTGGGCGCCGCCGCACCGGGGATCAGCACCGCGCCGATCACCATGTCGGCATCGGCCACCAGTTCAGCGGTGTTGCCGCGACTGGCATAAACCGTTTTGAAGTCGCGTGCGAAAACGTCGTCCAGGTAACGCATCCTCGCCAACGACATATCCAGCACCGTCACATCGGCACCCATGCCAGCGGCGACCTTTGCCGCATGGGTTCCAACCACACCGCCGCCAATAACCACAACCTTGGCGGGGGCAACCCCCGGAACGCCGCCCATCAAAACGCCCCGCCCGCCGTTGGCTTTTTGCAGCGTCCAAGCACCAACTTGCGGTGCCAGTTTGCCAGCGACCTCGGACATCGGGGCCAGCAGCGGCAAGCCGCCGGAACGATCCGTCACTGTTTCATAGGCAATCGCGGTGACGCCAGATTTCAGCAGGTCGCGCGTCTGGTCCGGATCGGGGGCCAGATGCAGATAGGTGAACAGCACCTGATTTTCGCGCAACTGCGCCCGTTCGGCAGGTTGGGGCTCCTTGACCTTCACCACCATTTCGGCTTTGGCAAAAATTTCGTCTGCGGTGTCATCGATACCTGCGCCCACAGCCAGATAATCGGCATCCGGGAAACCCGCACCGACACCCGCACCTTTTTGGATGATAACCTTGTGGCCGTTGGCAATCGCCTCCAGCGCGGCTTGCGGGGTGATGCCGACGCGATATTCTTGGTTCTTGATCTCTTTCGGGCAGCCGATCAGCATGGGTTTGCTCCTGCGAATAACGTTTGATTTCGGACAACCATATATCGAAATCCACGAAATAGGTTTGCAAAGGCATTGTGTGATTGCGGCACTTGGCGCAATATCCTGCGAAGATAACGCCAATTCACGCAAGAAATGACCGGTAATGAACCTAGATGCGCTTGATCTGAAGATATTGGCAAACCTTCAAAAAACCGGCAACATGTCTAACGCTGACCTTTCGGAAAACGTCAACCTTTCCCCCTCTGCCTGCCACCGCCGGGTGCAGCGGTTGCAGGAATCGGGCGTCATCGATAGCTATGTCGCCCTGCTAAATCCACGCATGGTGGACCGGCGTTCGACGGTTTTTGTCGAAATCACCCTGTCGGGCCAAGCCGACGAGCTGCTTGACGCCTTCGAGAAAGCCGTCACCCGCGTACCCGACATCCTCGAATGCCACCTGATGGCCGGCACTGCCGATTACCTGCTGAAAGTCGTCGCCCGCGACACCGACGATTTCGCCCGCATCCACCGCCAGCATCTGGCAAGGCTGCCGGGGGTGGCGCAGATGCATTCGTCGTTTGCGCTGAGGACAGTGTTCAAGACCACGGCGCTGCCGTTGTGAAATTCAACCAACCGCCAGCCCCGAATACAGCGCCACCATCCCGGCCACCACCGCCCAAACCGTGCTGCGGGTCAAAATCCCGACGGCCAGCGCGACCGCGGCAGCAACCAACCGCGGGGCGTCAAGCACACCCGCCGTAGCCGCCGGCCATACCACCAGAGGCGCAACCAGCGCTGGCATCACGGCAACCGGCACATAGCGCAAATGCCGCAGCGCCCATTCCGGCAGTTCGCGCTTTCCAACGGCACCGATAAACGAAAACCTGATCAAAAAGGTGCCGACGCCCAGAAACAGGATGGTCAGCCAGATGTCGCGGTCGGCAATCATGCCGCCGCCCCAAGGTATTTCTCCAAGGCCGCGCCCGTCATCATTGCCAGAATTGCCGCCACCATCAGGCCAAGATTATACGGCAGTCCGACAAAAACCAGCGCCGCGACAATTGAAACAAACGCCGCCGCAACTTGCGGAAGGCTGCGCAGCAACGGCGCAAATAGCGCGATGAACGTAACCGGAATCGCAAAATCCAGCGCATATTCGGCGGGTATCGCCGACCCCGCCAAAGCACCGACCAGGGCGACCGCGATCCAGGCCAAACACAGCGGCGTGGCGCTGCCAATGAAATACCATATCTTCTGGTCAATGCTCAACGCCGGGGTTTCTTCAAATTTCCGGTGTGCAATCGCATAGGTCTGATCGAACAAGACATAGGAAAACAGCAGCCGCTGCCTCATCGAAGCTTTGCCAATATGAGCCGACATCGAGGCGGAATACATCGCCAGCCGCAGATTGATCGCAAGGCCGGTCAGGATGGCAACCAATGCCGGAGCCTGGTCGCTCAGCAATTGCAGCACGGCAAACTGCGACGCGCCGGCAAGGACGAATGCGGTCATGACCATTGTCTGGAACAGGTCCAACCCCGCCTCGGTTGCCACCACGCCAAACAGCAACCCAAACGGCACGATCACCACCAAAAAGGGCAGCGCTTCGATAAAACCGGTGCGAAAAGATTTTTGCGGAATCGTCATGGTGCCCCTTTGGTGCGAACCGGCTGCCGTTCTAACTGGCCTAAATGGCGATTGCCAACCGCTGGTCGAATAAATACCGTATGGCCATTGTTGCCAACATTGTGTCGCGCACGGTTTTCCAATAAGTCCCGCTTCGTTGACCCCACTTGGGACTCATAAAAATGCCCGACAGCTTTCTCACCGCCGCCCCGTTCAATCTTTCGCCAGCTGACATCGCTTGGGTTCGCCAAACCATGGCGGCGCTTTCCGACGCAGCACGCGTCGCGCAACTGTTCGTTCTGCCGGTATTTGGCGACGATCCGGGAACGCTGGCACGGCTGGCCAAATTGCAACCAGGTGGGATCACCCGCTTTTTCGGGCCCGATCGTGACTACGAGATCGACTTCCTGGAGTCCTTTCGGCAAATGTCCAATGTGCCACCAACGATTAGCGCCGACCTCGAAGGGTCACGGATGAGCCTGCCGTTCGGTACGTCCGTAGCAAACCCGCTGGCCTTGGCGGCAATCGATGACGAAGCGGCTACCCGCGAAGTCGTTCGAATCATGGCCGAAGAAGCCGTGGCTTTGGGCGTCAACTGGTCCTTCACGCCTGTGCTCGATATCAACCATGCTTTCCGCAGCCCGATTGTTGCGACGCGCGGCTTTGGCTCCGACCTGGAAACGATCAAACGCCATGCGTTGGCGCAAATCGAAGTGCTGCAAGCGCACGGCATTGCCGCCGCTGTCAAACACTGGCCCGGAGAAGGTTATGACGACCGCGACCAGCATTTGGTCACTACGATCAATCCGCTTTGCATCGAAGAATGGGAGGCAACCTTTGGCACGCTTTACCGCGCTGCCGTCAAGGCCGGCGCGATGTCGGTCATGTCCGCCCACATCGCTTTTCCCGCATTCGTTCGATCCCTCAACCCCAATGCCGGGATCGAGGCTTTTCGACCCGCTTCGCTCAGCCGTCTTCTTAACATCGACTTGCTGCGCAATCGCCTTGGCTTCAACGGCCTGATCGTATCGGACGCCTCGGAAATGGCCGGGCTCACCGCTTGGGCCGATGAGCGCGTATCAAAAGCTCAGATCATCGCCAATGGTTGCGACGTGATCTTGTTCACCCGCGAACCAGAGACGGATATGGCCGCAGTTCTGGCGGCCATTCAGACGGGCGACATCACCCGTGATCGATTCGAGGAAGCGGTTCTGCGGGTTTTGGGCATGAAAGCCGCGCTTGGATTGCATCGCCAAACCGCCATTCCCGCAGCAAAGCGCAAATCGCAATTGGCGAAGGCAAGCAACCAAACTATCGCGCGGGCGATAACCGCGCGCGCGCCAACTCTGGTCAAAGACGTAAAAAGCCTGTCGTCAATAACGCTGGCACGTCACCGGCGCGTGCTGATCTTCACGACGGGCATCGTTTCACCCATCCACCCGTTCCCGATCAACTTCATCCTGCCCGACCTGCTTGCCGCCGAAGGATTCGTGGTATCAATCCACACGCCAGAAACCCAGGTTTCGCCCGCCAATTTCGATCTGGTTCTCTACTTGTTTGGGGAAGAAACCTTGTTAACTCGCGGACGAATCTTTTTGGATTGGGCCAAAATCGCCGGCAATTTCGTCGGCGCGATGCAGCGCTATTGGCACAATATTCCGACAATCATGGTGTCGTTTGGTTATCCCTATTACCTTTACGACGCCCCGCGCGCACCGACCTACATCAACGCCTATTGCACGACAGATGACATGCAAAAAGCGGTGCTGGAATGCCTGATGGGCCGATCCCCATGGAACACGCACAACCCGGTCGATCCTTTTTGCGGATTAGAAGACGCACATTACTAGACCTTGATTAATGCTTACGATCTGCTCGAATTTCGTGGCAGTCGGCTGCGCTCTGTTCTATCGCTTGGCGGCGATAGCAACCGACAACAAACATTCGCCGGATCGAACCGCCAAGGGCCATAAATGGCCAAGCGCTGCAGATCGTCTAGGCGAGAATCCTGGACTACCCGCCGATGGCAAATCTTGATACATCCCTTGAATTTACCGAAACCGTTTCGCCCGCGTTTATCGGGCAAATCGTGGAGTCGATAGAGACTGACTGGCACCGTCTGTTTCGACCCTGGTACCGCCGTACCGCGTTTTTTGCGGCGTTCATCGTATTGCCCGGCATCCTTGGCGGTCTTCACATCACGTCAGATCGCTTCAATGTCGGCCTAATGGTCGGCGGTATCCTAGCGATGATAATGGACGAACGCCTCCAAAAACCGCTGTATCCGAAACGACCAAAAGCCACTATTGGCCGATTTGACAAATTCCGCCGAACGATTGGCCGTGACGGGCTGACAATCATCACCCACGGCAGAACCTCAGTGTACAGTTGGGCACGGATCACCAAAGTGGAAAAGTTTCCCTTGGGTCTGGCGCTGTATATGGGCCCGGGATTGGTGTTCCCGATTGAAAACGCGCAACTTCCGCCAGATGTCTCGTCCGACGAAATTTTTGCGCTTGTCGAAACCTGGCGCGATGCCGCCACGAAAAATATTGCCGCATGAATGTACTGGGCGTCATCTTGGCGGGAGGACAATCTGAACGCATGGGTGGCGCGGCCAAGGCACTGCTGCCACTGGATGGCGTGCCCCTGATCGAGCGGGTTTTTCATCGTCTGCGACCGCAAGTTGAAGGGGTGATTGTGAACGCCAATACGAACCCGGCTGATTTTGTTCCCTACGGCCTGGCGGTGGTTCCGGATGGCACTTTCAAGTTTTTCGGACCACTGGCAGGCATTCTGGCAGGAATGGAATTCGCCGCCGAACGCGGATTTGACCTCATCGCCACAGTCGCTGTGGACACGCCGTTTTTCCCGCTGAACTTGGTCAGCGAATTAAATCACGCACGCATGAAAACGGCAGCGAACATTGCCATGTCTGCGACCAAGCAAACAGGCAAAAAACCCAGCCGCCATCCCACCTTCGCGCTTTGGCCCGCCGCATTACGCCATGATTTGGCAACCGCACTCAGCCAAGGCATGCGAAAAGTAACCGTTTGGGCCGATGCAAATTCCTGCGTCACTGTCGAGTTCGCGGCTCAAACCGACGATCCGTTTTTCAATATCAATACGCCCCAAGATTTGGCCCAAGCGCAGGCCATTTGCGACGGGCTGAAGCGATGAAAGTTTTTGGCATCGTTGGCTGGAAAAACTCCGGCAAGACCACGCTTGTTGAAAAACTGGTCGCCGAAATTTCCAGCCGTGGCTATTCCGTCTCCACCATCAAACATGCCCACCATACATTTGACGTCGATCATCCCGGCAAAGACAGCCACCGCCACCGCGTTGCCGGTGCGCATGAAGTGCTGCTGACATCGGCGGTGCGCTGGGCATTGATGCACGAAATGCGCGGCGCACCCGAACCAAAACTGGCCGAACTGCTGACCCATATTGCGCCCGTTGACCTGGTGCTGGTCGAGGGTTTCAAGACTGACTCGATTCCAAAGCTCGAGGTAAGGGCAAACCCAAACAAACAGGAAACCCAACCCGAAACAATTTCTGGTGTCATCGCCTTGGCCACAACCGGAACCATTGCCGACGCCAAAATTCCGGTCATGGATTTGAACGATGTCGCCGCCATCGCTGATCTTGTTTTGTCCACTTCAGGTTTGGCGGCCCGTCATCGCTAGCCAAAGTTGAACCCTAAGTCCGGCGCTGAAGTTCCGCCTGCAAGGCATCAACTTCGCGGCGCACATTGCCGATGCTGCTCATCGCCGCATCGCGCTCTGCAATGGCTTGAGAAAGCAAGTTCGAGTAATTGCGCTCGGTTTCCGCCAATCTGCCAATTGCCGCTTCTTTGGCCAGCTCGGCTTCGTGCAACCGCGCCGCCATCGAATCAGAAGACACGGGCGCGCCAGAAACTAGTCGGCCATAAACCCATCGCAGGCACCAACCCAAAATGACGGCTGCCAGTAAGGTTCCCGCTACAAACAGCGTCAATTCAGTTCTGTTCATTGCGCGCCTCCAGCAGTTTGAATGCAATGCGCCGGTTTTTCGCCCGGCCAACATCGGTTTCGTTGTCGCCAATCGGTTGGCTTTCGCCATAGCCCCGCGCCGACATATGGGCGATTAACACGTCACGTTCCAGCAGCGCGTCCAAAACTGCGTCGGCACGGGTCTGGCTCAGCGCCTGATTCAGCACTTCACCTCCTTGAGAATCCGTGTGGCCGCCGATCTCGAAACTGGCAGTCGCACAGTTTTTCAGGACAATGGCTATGTCATCAATCACCGGCAGACTTTCCTCGGCAATCTTGCCCGAATTCGGCGCGAAAGATATTTGGCCTTTCGCCAGAATCTCGGCAATTTCTGCGGCGCATTCGGTACTTGCGGGCGGGATGATTTCTTCAGACAGGCTGGGGTCGTAAACCACAAGTGTCTTGAACGCCGCCCCTTGGGCCAATCGCGCTTTCAACGCGTCATTGATCTCTTGTTCGATGTCCGGGCTGGCACCGCGACCTTCAACGTACAGTGTCTCGGGTGAAATCGTCAGCGTACCCGAGCCTAACAGCGTCAGCGTTTCAATTCCCGCCAGCACGCGCGCCGACCAGCCTTCGGGTAATTTGGCGTCAATCTTGGTGCTGTTTTGCACGTCGCCGTATTTCGTCAACGACGTCGCATATGTACCAATTGCCGTCCGCGACGCGTTGTCCGAAACGGCCCCGGAAAGTGTCATTGACCCATCGGGATGAAACGACGCCGCAAACAATGGACGGTACTCGGCAACCTCGTCACTGGCAGCTTCCGGCAATACGGTTGTCAGCGAAAACATTTGCGGCAGGGCGGCGCGCAAGTCGGCCTCAACTTGCGCCAATTTTGCCGGGTCGCTTTCCACGAGTGCGGTTAACGTTACGTTGGTGTCAGAAACCTCAAGTGTTCCGCCACCCAATTCTTCCAGCCCGGTTATCGCCAGATCAACGGCTTGCGGCCAAAATGGTGAAGGCGACCCCAATGCCAGATTGCATTGCGGCAGTTCCGCCGCGCCGGCACGGCGAACTGCCGACAGAATGCGCGCCCGCCCTTCGTTGGTTTCGGCCGAACATTCCCGAAATGTTACGGTGCCGTCCTTCAAACTCATGGCAAATCGAAAGGGTGTCACAATCGGCAAGGGCGATTTGATGTCCAGCGTCAGCGTCACGTTGGCGGGCTGAAGCGCCATGAGATCGGCCTCCAGCTTGGCGCGCCCGGCATCCGATTGCGCCAGTGCGGTAACTTCGACGCGTCCGGCGGTAATATGCAATGTGCCTTGGTCTACGATTGGCAACAGTTGCGCCGCGAATGCCATTGTTTCCGGCCAAAGTAGGGGTGCCGCTTTGGCCACTTCATCCAGCAAATCTATATTTGGCGCCGCCCCGATTACCGAGAAAACCAGTTCGGCGACGGACTGTTCGCCCGCCAGACTCGGCACCAGGCCAATCAGCCGAACATCGGACCCCGAACGAAGAATTTCCAAAGCAAATTCCGGCAAAGTGTTGGCCACGGAACTCGCGGTTGTTGTAAAATCGTCGATCCGCGCCCCGTCAATTATTTGACCTACCACTTCCAGCGCCTTGAATTTCGCCGCGTCGTCGGGGGCCTCGCCGGTCAAAACGACGCGCATTCCGGCCGGATCAGCGCCGGCCCAATTCTGCCCAGCGGCCGCCAATGCGGTCACCGTTTGCTGCCGCGCGTCCGCTTCAACGCGCTTGACCACGCCCGATGCAATCAGCCAAGACAACAGCCCGCAGACCACCAGACTGGTCAGGGCAAAAATCACTGGCGAACGCCGCATTCACAGACCCGCTGGTTGTCGAAAGACGCACTCTTAAAAGATAGGGCGCAAGCCTTCAAGGCGGCGCAATTGCAGTCAGAGGAAAGCCGCCACCCCAAAAGCAAGAACCGGAATCAGGCCGGCATCACGGTTTGATCTGAACAACATCAAACACCGCGCGGCGTTCTCGATGTCCAAGCGCCGCATCTGCCACGCCAAATGCCAGCCATACGCCCAGCAACCTGCCAAGGACGTCAGCATCGGCAAGGGGCTATTCTGATCGCCCAAAGCCTGAATTGCGCCACATGCCAGCAACAACACGCTGACGACCAGAAAACCAAACAGCCATTTCCCGGTGCTGCTGCCAAATAATCGTGCTGTCGATTTGACCCCGACCAAGGCATCATCCTCGCGGTCCTGATGGGCATAGATCGTGTCATAAAACAGCGTCCATGCGATGCCGGAACCATACAGCAGAACGGCGGCGGTGGTCACGGTGCCGCTATGGGCGGCGAAAGCCAGAAGTGCGCCCCAGTTGAAGGCCAGCCCAAGAAAAGCCTGTGGCCACCACGTGAACCGTTTGGCAAAGGGATAGATCAAGACCAACGCCAGCGCACCGATACCAAGTGCAATGGCGGTTGTGTTGTAACTGAACAGGATCAGGGCCGCAGCCGCCGCCTGCGCCACCATCCAGATCAATGCGGCTTTGACGGTGTCCTGCCCTGACGGCAGCGGGCGGCTTCGGGTGCGGG
>JANMOK010000353.1:0-5746 GCA_031369165.1 Paracoccaceae bacterium | reverse complement strand
CTGGCTGCCCCAGACCATGCGGCTGAACACGTCGCGGCCAAGATTGTCACCGCCAAAAATGTAGCTGATGCCGAACTCGCTTTCAATTTTGCCGGGCAAGGCGTTTTTCATCGACAGAACTTGGTCAACGGCCGAGTAGGGGGCAATCCGGCTGGCCAGAAATGCCGTCAGAACCCAGAACAGAATGATGCCAAAGCCCAACATGCCGACGGGTGAATCAAACAGCCGCCCATACAGCGACAGTTTGCGTTTGAAAAAGATCGACAAAGCGAAAACCACGGCCATGCCAAGCCAAACCGGAGTGAAGCGGACAAAAGCCTCGGCCCAGATCGCCGTCGTGGAAAGAGCTTCCATGCCCTACCGCACCCGGATGCGCGGGTTGAGATAGACATAGCCGATGTCGGAAATCAGCTGCGTGGTTAGGACGACGAACACGGCAACCACCGAACAGGCCAGCACCAAGTCTATGTCGTTGTTCAAGGCAGCTTCGACCAAAACCCAGCCGAAACCCTTGTAATTGAACAAAGTCTCGACAATCACCACGCCGGTCAGGAGCCACGGGAATTGCAGCATGATGACGGTGAAGGGCGCAATCAAGGCGTTGCGCAGCGCGTGTTTGACCACAATTCCCGTCGTGGACACACCTTTCAAGCGTGCCGTGCGGATATACTGCGAGGTCATCACTTCGGCCATCGAAGCGCGGGTCATGCGGGCGATATAGCCGACGCCATACAGTGCCATGGTCAGGACCGGCAGGGTGAAATTGACCAGGTTCATGTCGTCCTCGGCCGAAGTCGCCGTGCCTTTGAACCATTTCAAGCCGCCGAACGAGGTGGCGAAGACAGCAATGAGGATCACGCCCGACACGTATTCCGGCGTCGCCGTCGTGACGATTGAAATGGCCGAGAGACCACGGTCAGTCTTGGATCCCTCGTTCATTCCGGCCAGAACGCCGATCAGCAGGGCCATCGGCACCATGGTAATCATCACCCAGAACATCAGCCAGCCGGTGTTGCCAAGTCGCTGGCCGATGATGTCGTTGACCGGCTTGTCGAAACGGGTGGAGCGGCCCAGGTCGCCGGTAAGCGTGTTGCCGAGCCACTCGACGTAGCGCACCAGCACCGGGCGGTCGTAGCCATGTTCGGTCAGCCAGGTGGCGACTGCTTCATCACTCATCCTGCTGTTCGCCTGTTCCTTGGCCAACCGCTCCAGATTTGGGGCCAGGTTGGTCAGCATGAAGACGATGAAGGTCAGGCAAATGGCAGTCACAACCATGGCACCAAACCGGCGCAGCACAAAGTTTAGCACTGACTGCCCTCCCGTCGCTAGGCCAGAATCTCCGGCACAAATGAATCGGGCAGCAGGTTGCCCCGCCGCCCGCGTTCAGCCGTAATCAGGCGCGCGACCACAAATCGTGGTGATGCTCAAAGGTCGGATGCATATCGACCCCGGTCACCGTGTCCTTGTAGTGGCGATAGAGCGAGCGCCAGTAAGACTGGATGATCACGCCTTCGTCTTGCATAATCTTCTCGATCCGTTCCATCACCGACCGACGCTTGTCGGCGTCGGCGATCGCCAGCGCCTCGGCCAGCGCCGCGTCGAAGTCGGCGCTGGCGAAGGCCGACTCGTTCCAGGCCTCGCCGGATCGATAGGCCAGCGCCAGGATCTGCACCCCCAGCGGCCGCATGTTCCATTCAGTGGTCGAGAACGGATATTTCAGCCAGTCGTTCCAGAAGGTCGCGCCGGGAATGATCGTGCGTTTCACTTTCAGCCCGGCATCGCGCATCTGGTCGGCGATGGCGTCCAGCGTGTTGCGTTGCCAGCCTTCATCGATCGAGATCAGCTCATGCTCGAAATCGGCCATCCCCGCTTCGGCCATCAGCGCCACCGCCTTGGCCGGATCGCGGCTGATCGGGGGCAGGGCGGCGTATTCCGGATGCATCGGCCCGACATGGGTGTTTTCGGCCACCTGGCCAAGACCGGCGTAACCCAGCTGCAGCACAGTGGCATTGTCAACCGCCAGCGCCATCGCCTGGCGAACCCGTTTGTCGGCATAGGGCACGACGCCATTCACTTCGGCGACCTGATTGGGCCGCGCGACCAGCGTGGCGCCGGTCACCACTTCGGTCTTTTTGAGGCCGAGTCCATCGTAGATCGCCACATAATCGGTGAAAGACTGATAGACCATGTCGATCTCGTCAGCTTCGATGGCGGCCATATGTGCAGCAGAATCAGTGCCGTAGTCGATGTATTCGATGCTGTCGAGCGGCACGTCGCCCCCCCACCATTCGCCGCGTTTGGTCAGCGTCGCCTTGACCCCGACTTCGATGGTGAACGTGTAGGGGCCGGTTCCGATCTGGTTCGCCGTCAGGTCAGCGCCGGTTTCGTCGAAGCTGCGATGCACGACCAGCGCCGGATAATCGCACATGCCGGGGATGATGGTGATGTCTGGCGACAGCAGATTGAGCGTCACGGTCATCGGATCGGTCACGACAATCGCGCCGTCGCGGGCTTTGCTCGTAGCGTCGTCGATCAGCGCCGCCACGCGAGCGGCCATCGAGTTGCCCTCGGCGGCCTTGTCGCACCAGCGGTTGAGGTTGAAGACTACGTCCTCGGCGGTAAAGTCGTCGCCGTTCGACCATTTCACGCCCGGACGGACACGAAGGGTATAGGTCTTGGCGTCATCCGAAACTTCCCAGCTTTCCAGAAGCCAGGGCTCGAAGGTGAAATCCTTGGTGTAACGCACCAGGTTTTCGCACAGGCCGCGACCGACATTGGCCATTTCCGACCAGTCGAAAATCCGCGGGTCGGCGACGCGCTTGATCAGCATCTGGCAGCGCAGCGTGCCGCCTGCAGTGGCGGCTTGCGCAGGAGCCGGTAGTGCGGCACCAAGCAGGCCATAGGCTGCCGCCGTCGTCACCCCAAGCGAGGTTGTCATTGCCAGAAACTCGCGCCGTTCCATTTTGCCGGCTTGCACGTCGCGGACCAGCCCTTCAACCGCAGGATGCATTTCTTTGCCTTTGTTTGTTGCCTTGGTCATTGTATTCCTCCCTTAACGACCGAATTATCTTTTATATCAGCACTTTACACAATTTCTTGTCTTTGTTTAACCGGCAGCGCGATGCGAACAATACTATTTTCGCAGGCTTGCCGACGGATGGGTTTGGCGCTGACACAGACTGTGCGATAGCAGTAGACTTTCGTTCACACGTCAACTGGGCAAATCTCGATTTTTGTAACAATCCCGACAGGTCAAAATAGAAATGCGACAGCGTGTCGCCGAATTCACTTATGCGCGGCGATGTTGGATTGTCCGGGCAATTGTCGCGAACGGGCTCGGAATTTTGTCGGCGAGTCGCCGGTTTTTGACGTAAAGAGGCGGGTAAAGTACGCCGAATTTTCAAATCCCAAGTTTGCGGCAATCTGCGAAACACGCAACTTGGAACCAGTCAAATCCTGACTTGCGAGCGAAATCATGCGATCCTGGATCAGTTTTGAAGCGGGCTTGCCAGTCGTTTGGCGGCAAACGCGGGTCAGATGTGTGGTTGAGACCCGAAGCGCCTGGGCATAGTCGGAAACCGATACGTTTTCGCGGGTGCGCTTGTTCAGCAGCAAGATGAAGTTGCGCATTAACCGGCGTCGCGCCGAATCGGCGGGCAATGCATTGCGAACCAAATTGCTTTGATGCCTTTGAAACCAAACCGAAAGCAGCCCGATGTGGCATTCAATCGCCTTGGCGCTTAGAACGCGTTCGCTGCGAATTTCGCGGTGGATCGCATCAAACAGATATGACAATTGGCTTTGATCGGACATCGCGGTTACCGATGACAATATCGGCTGCGGTGGAAATCCTTCGCCGTTCCTTTGCTGCACGACAATGGCCCAGCCCTGAGTGCCTTGGGTAAACTCAAAGGAATGATGCGTCAGGGGCGGCACAAAGATTGCCGTGGAGGGACCAAATCCCCGCACTGTGCCATCAATTGTTGCCCTTCCGCCGCCCTTTGAAACCCAGATGAAATGGCAAGATTCCGTTTGAAGGCCTGCGGCCATTGGAGATTTTTGCCGTTGCGAAATGGTTTCGCACGACACCTCGATTTCGCCGAATGGCAGATTTCCCATGGATTTATCCCTTCGCCCTTTGCCGCCATTTTGTGATTCTTTGTCGAATCTTGGCAAGCAGTTCTTCAAAGAATCCAATGAATCCAAAAACATGCGTGTCTGCTTGACCACAGAAGCAGTACATTACGGGTGAAAGGCTGCATTTAAGCTAGGCGCTGATCCAAGTCCAATCACGCATTCTGGACCGCAGCCAAGTCCGTTGTCGTTTGGCGTATTGGCAGGTGGCAAATATTGCCAGACTGCTCGCCTCGTCTTTGGTTAGCGTTCCTTGCAAATGGGCTATGATTTCCTTGGCACCCAGTGCCTTGGCCGAGGGACGGGTGGGATCCCAGCCGTTTGCCAGCACCGTTCGACATTCGTCCAGAGCGCCAGTCGCCCGCATTTGGTCAAATCTATTGGAAATCCGGTTACGCAATTCCTGCGGATCAACGTTTAGAACCAATGTTTCGCATTTTATTTTGTCGAGTAGTGGTTCGCTACTTTGCTTTTGCCAGTAGGAAAGTCCTTTTCCAGTTGAAACAAAGACTTCCCAGGCGCGCTGCAGGCGCATCGGGTTGGCGAGGTCGATAAAGCTGAGTGTTTCCGGGTCATACAGTTCAAGCACGGAACGGAACTGAGATCCTCCAAATTGCGCTCGCAGGGCATTTCCTTCCTTCCGCACCTCAATAGCAACCTCAGGTATTTCTGGTAAACCATTAAAAAGCATAGACAAATATAAACCAGTTCCGCCAACGATGATGATGCTTTTGTCGGTGGCTTCGAGTATTTCTTTTACGTCGCGCAGCCAGTCCCCAACGGAATAACGATCTGTCGCAGTGACATGGCCATACAGAAAATGCGGAAATTCATTTTCTTCGGCTTCGCTTGGCCGCGCGGTCAAAATGCGCCAACAGTTGTAAACCTGCAGTGCATCAGCGTTGACAATTATTCCGCCGGATTTACGAGCAATTTGCTGCGCAAGCGACGATTTGCCTGAGGCGGTTGGTCCGGCAATTACGGTTACGTTCGGTTTCTGGGTCATAGCCATTCATATCGCCCAGTCTAAAATTGGCAACGTCGGCGACTTAGTAACATAATATATATTATCCGTTTACTTGATGAGCCGGGAGCTGGGTCAAACGTAATGGTCTGCTCGATACGTCGCGCTGTCCTTGCCCTTTCAGGAGTTGGCCAAAGCAAGATACTGATTTCGCTGCTTTTCCGTCCATCTGACTTGCAGTGAGTATCCGGTTTCAAGCACCTTTTCGGCCTGAATGACCGATTGGTTGAACAGCCAGGCGCGCAGTTTGCCTTGGTCAAATCTGGTTTCCACCACGTCGTCATAACTTTTGGTGGACAAGTTTCGTTCCACCAACTCAAGCAATTCAGACATCCCTGCGCCAGTCGTTGCCGATGTAATTACAACATTTGGCTCGCGCTCTGCAGTTTGACGCAGCGCAAGCGCCGAATTTTCGTCGCCGCAGCCTTGAAGCGCGCGTCCACGGATGCGTCGAACGAGAGGATGGAGTTCCGCGCGGAGATGGCCTCGTTCACGATCGTGTTCGAGTACGGCACTTCCGTGCTCGCACCTGACGCCGTGCGTGAACAGCGCGGACGCAGTGCCCCATCGTCCTCACGCAGCAGCACC
>JANMOK010000340.1:0-6029 GCA_031369165.1 Paracoccaceae bacterium | reverse complement strand
CGCGTCTTTGTTGACAAACGTCTGCTCGACCGCCGCCGTATCGGGCTGCCAGCGTTCAAACACCTCGGTCAAAAGCGCGTGCAAGGAACAAAGCCGCACGGCCAATTCCTCGCCCAATGGCAAACAAACCCCGTTGGCCACATGCGAAATGCGGCTTCCCGAAACATCGACCACGCCCCAGCCGGTGCGTCGCAGCCCCGGATCAATGCCAATTACCCGCATCCCTGCCCCTGCTTTTCCAGCATTTTGCCGACCTTGGCACGAAACAAGAACATGCGCCACTGATTTTGTGCTGCGACCGGCGTGTGTCCTACTGACAATTGGATAAGTTCGTGCCCTAAATGATTAATATGTTTACCTTTTCAGCTATGCGCTTTCTGCATTTCAGCTATGCAGGCGCCCCCCTTGCTGTATTGCAGCACAATCTCTATCTGTGCGTCACCAATTGACCAACCGGTCAAAAATCTTTGTAATACTTGGGAAGAAGAAAATGTCCGTCCTCGAAGTTGTCCGCCCCGTACCGCTTGGTTCAGTAACCACGTTTCGTTTGGTGTCTTTCATCGAACGTGTTGTCGTGACCCTGTCCAACTGGCGTTCGGCACTGGCAACCGCCAATGCTTTGAACACCCTGTCAGACGAGCAGTTGGACGATATTGGCTTGATCCGAGGCGAAATCGCCGACGTTGCCAACACAATGGTTGCCCGCCGGTACTGATACTTAACGCTTGAAATCCGCCAAACCGCCGAGTCTTCTCGGCGGTTTTGTTTTGCCTTGTTGGATGGGTGCTTTCACCCATCAATCACCGCCGCAACCCCAGCGTCGCCCATTCGCCAATCACCAGCTTCTCAACCCGACCAAACCCAAACCCTCGGTAAACCGCCTCAACCCCGGCGGCTTGGTTCGCCAAAATCCCCGACAAAATCGCCACGCCACCCGGTGCCAGAAACCGCAGCATATCAGGCGCAAGTCGTTTCAACGGATTGGCCAAAATGTTGGCGAAAATCAAATCATAGGGCGCACCGTCCCGCAGCCGCCCATGCCGAAACCCCACCGCCGTCAGACAGGCCACGCGACCGCGCAACCCGTTGCCCAAAACATTGGCCAAAGCCGTAGCCGTTGCCACCGGATCAATGTCGCTGGCAACCGCCGCGACCGGCCAAACCCTCGCCGCCCCCATCGCCAAAACCCCAGTCCCCGAGCCAATATCCGCCACCTGTCGCGCCACGAGACCACGCCGCGCCAACCGGTCCAGCACCATCAAACAGCCCTTTGTCGTCGCGTGATGCCCGGTGCCAAACGCCATCGCCGCATCAATCTCCAACCGCAGCTTATGCAACCCAACCACGCCGCGATCATGGCTGCCATGCACGACAAACCGCCCGGCTTCCACGGGAGCCAACTCACGCCGCACCTCGGCCACCCAGTCGCGGTCGCTGACGTCGGATACAACAAAATCCTTCGCGCCGTGCAGCAGCGCCAGCAACGCCAGACCGGCAATATCGGGTCTTCCGGTGAAATAGCCGCCAACCTCCCAGGTGGCTGAGCCATCTTCGACCTCAAACACGCCGACGCCTGCGGGTTCAGGATGCAATCGCTCCAAAGCCCCCGCCAAGGCATTCGCCGCCGCCTCGTCGCGCAGCGTGGTCAGGGCGGTGAAAGTGGACATGTACGGCTCCTGCAAACTTGCAGGGCGGATAGACGGGGCGGCCTGCCCCGTCAACCCGTTCAGGCGGCAGTCTCGATGGTGCAGTCGATCCCGGTGCCGCCGATGCCGCAATAACCGTGGGGCATCTTGGCCAGATATTGCTGGTGATAATCTTCGGCATAATAAAATTCATTTGCAGGTTTGATCTCGGTGGTGATCTTGCCCATTCCGGCTGAGTTCAGGCTCCGCTGATAAGACATGCGGGTTCGCTGAGCAGCCGCGGCCTGTTCGTCGTCGAACGTATATATCCCCGAACGGTACTGCGTGCCGATGTCGTTGCCCTGCCGCATTCCTTGGGTCGGGTCGTGCCCTTCCCAGAATGTTTTCAGCAGCGTTTCGTAAGTGATGATTGCGGGGTCGTAAACGACCAGCACAACCTCGTTATGTCCCGTCGCCCCCGAACACACTTCCTGATAAGTCGCATTTGGCGTCATCCCGGCGGTATAGCCAACTGCCGTCACCCAAACCCCCGGCAGCTTCCAGAAAATCCGCTCAACACCCCAGAAGCAGCCCATTCCGAACATCGCCCTTTGCAGTCCTTCAGGATACGGCCCTTTCAAGGCGCGTCCGCTGACAAAATGCGTCGCCGCCGTCGGGATGGCGAAGTCCCGCCCCGGCAAAGCCGAACCCGCGTCCGGCATTGATTTCGTCTTTCCCAAACCAAACATCGTGCTCTCCCGTCGTTTCCGAAACGTTAGATAAGCTCGGCCTGCACATTTTGCACCGCCGCCACCCGTTCACCTTTCAGCGAGCGCAAGTAACGACTGGCCGCATAAGCCGCCAGTGTGCCGACAATAACCGCCGCCAGTCCCTGCGCATAGACAACACCCTTTGCACCAAACCATCCGCTAAGGAGCACGGCCAAAGGCCACAAAACCACACCATCACGCAGCCAGTTGAAGCCGGTGGAATACAACGGTTTCTGCAGCGAATTGAACGCGACATTGGCAACAAACAAAGCCCCGGTGAAGATGAGACTGCCAGCCGTAAAGGCAAAGGCCCAAACCACTTGCTGCCCTGCCAACGGCACGCCAAACGCGCCAGAAATGAAGCTGGAAGCGGCAAGCAGAACGACCCATGCCACCAACGTATAGCCGACACAGAAATACAAAGCGTTCCAGAACGTCGATTCCACCCGGTCCCATTTCTGCGCCCCGATGTTCTGCCCGAAAATGCCACCAATTGCCCCGGCAAGCGCGAACAGACCGGCGAAGGTCAGGAAATAAATGCGCCCGACCACCGCCCAAGCCGCAACGCTGGCTTCGCCAAATCCGGCCATGACCGAGGTCAGCAGGTAATTCCCGAACGGCGTCGACAGCTGGGTCAGTACCAGCGGAAATGCCAGCAGAATGAAGGCGGGAAACATCCGGGCCGCATGGCTGAAATCTGGCCGCGCCGCCAGATTGTGCACGCCAATCACATAGTAAACACCGCTGACTGCCATCGCCAACCGCGCCGCGCCCCAGACCCAGGCGGCTCCCGGAACGCCCAAGCCCCAATAGACAATCACCAGCGGGTCCAGAACCATCGCGACAACGCCGCTGATCAGGGTCACGTACAGCGATCTTTTGGCGTCCCCCACCGCCCGCAGAACCCCCGCAGCCACCATGCCGGTCACCATGGCGGGCAGCGAGAACAGGGTGATCGTCAGAAACGTCTCGCCCATCGCCAAAGTTTCGCCACTGGCCCCGGCCCAACGCAAGATCGGGTCGCGAAACCACCACATCAGCAAAGCAAAGGCCGACTGCAAGCCAAAGGCAATCATCAGCGCCGAGGTAACCTGCGTCCGCGCTTCCTCGCGCCGCCCGGCACCCAAATTGCGGCTGACCAGCACGACGGTGGCAATCATCAAGCCAATTCCGGCGGACAATGTGAAGAACAAGATGTTTCCGGCATAGCCTACCGCCGCCATCATCCGTTCGTCGCCAAGCTGGCCGATCCAGAACAAGGTCGCGGCATCAACCAGAAACACGAAAGTCATGCCCAAAGACCCGGTCAGGGCCATGACAATCACATGCCGCATGGTTGATCCAGTGATGAACTTTGGTTCTTGAGGCGGCATCAATTATCTTTTCAAAGGGAATCAGCCGCGATTGGGCCAAAGCATTGAAATAACCCTTTTGTCCTAAAAGAAAAGGCCGCGCCCCTGTCGATGCTGGGCCTCAACGCTGCCAGTCAGACTCTGCTTGCAAGGCTTCAATCCTTGCCTGTGTTGCCGATGCCTCGCCCAGCAACCAATGAATAAATCGACCAACCAGCGGTCGGCTCATCGGCGCGTCGCGCTGGCCAAGATAATAGCAGTGGCTGGTCGCCGCCCCCGAACGCGGTCCGAAAGGCATTGAAATGACACCTTCGTCCAAGCGCGGCAGTGCCAGCGACATTCGGCATAACAATGTCCCGGCATCGGCGACAACGGCCTGCAAGCCGTGGGCGATCCGGCTGTAACGCACGCCGCGCTCGACACCGGTCTGGCGAAAGCCAAAATGCTCTACCCAGCCGGCCCAGTCGGGCTGCTTCGGGTCGTTGCTGGGGTTTTCCATATGCAACAGCGGTTGTCCCTCAAGTTGGGGTGCTTCCTGAAACTGGAAAATGCGGCGTATGTTGTCGTCCGAACATAGCGGCACACAATAGTCGCCAAACAGCCGGGTCGCGCCAGCACCATCGGGAATGGCGCCATACGCCACCCGCAAATCTGCCAGCGCCGTCCGGTGATCGGCACTGTCCGAACCAACCATCGTGATATCGGCCTGCGGATTGTCGGCGATGAACTGCGGCAAGCGCGGCTGCAGCCAAAGCTCGATCCAGTCGGGGTCGGCAACGATCACCACGCGTGCCGGATGCGACATCTGCAACGCCTGTGCGACCTGGTTCAGCTTGGCAAAGGCCTCGCCAAGATCGGCCACCACCTCGGCCGCCATCGCCGTGGCCCCCACGCCCGCCGTTCCGCGAACCAGCAGCGGCGTTCCCACATAATCCTCAAGGGCCCGAATGCGTTGGCCTAGCGCCGCCGACGTAACCCCCAGTTCCGCTGCCGCGCGGGCCAGCGAACCATGGCGCAACGCAGCGTCCAGCGCCTGCAAGGCCTTCAAATGGGACAATAGATGCATGGAGCCTTGCCTAAAGGTTTTCTTTGGCCAGATAAAGAAAAACCTGCTTGAAACACAAGATGACCAGTGCAGTATGGCCCAAACCAACCCGACCAAGAAAGGTCAGTCCAATGAAACGCTACATGATCGAAAGACCAATCCCCGGCATCGGGCAAATGTCAGTTACCGAACTTTGCGGTGCCGCACGTGCCTCGAACGGTGCCCTGAAAAAACTGTCGCCAAAGGTTCAGTGGCAGCACAGCTATGTCGCCGCCGACAAAACCTTTTGCATCTACCTGGCCGAAAGCGAAGACGATGTGCGCGCACATTCCGAACTGAGCGGCATCCCATTCGCGATTATCACCGAAGTCCCAAAAATCATTGATCCGCTGACCGCGAATAACTGACGGGGCCGGATAAACGAAGGGCGTGCATTTTACGCACCGCCCTTGCCGCAAACACTCCGCTAGTCGGCTAAAACCAAATGGAGAGCGAAATGCGCACCACGAGCTGGGTCTATACACTTGCCTTGTTGCCAATGTTGGGCGCCGCAACCGCCTTTTCACAGGACAGCGCGGGCAACCCGCTGGCTGACAATGTGCGGGCAGCGAATGACCGCTTCGCCGATGTCGCGGTGGCGGTAGCCGAAGGCTATGGCCCCATTCCCTGCGCCAGCGGTTTTCAAGGCGGCGCGATGGGCATCCACTACGTCAACGGCGCGTACTTAGGTGACAAACTCACCGACATCGCCAAGCCCGAAGCGGTGATGTACGAGCCGATGGCCGATGGGTCGATGCAACTGATTGCGGTCGAGTATATCGCCTTCGAAGGCCCGGCGGCGCTGGAGGGGCATTTGTTCAACTTCAACTCGGCCCCCAACCGTTATGGCCTTGACCCGTTCTACGAACTGCATGTCTGGGCGTGGAAGGACAACCCGACCGGCGTATTTGCCGACATGAACCCGGATGTAAGCTGCCAACACGCGCATTGACTGCATGAACCGACAAAGCTAAGGGGCCCTCAGGCCCCTTTTCCATGAAATTTCATACGAATTTTTGCGTAGGATGGGTGCTCTGCACCCATCACCATCAATTCTTCGCGTAATATTCCACCACCAGGTTCGGCTCCATCATCACCGGATAGGGCACGTCCGACAGCGCCGGGGTGCGCACGAACTGGGCGGTCAGTTTGTTGTGGTCAACCGCCAGATATTCCGGCAAATCACGCTCGGGCGAAC
>JANMOK010000264.1:0-4034 GCA_031369165.1 Paracoccaceae bacterium | reverse complement strand
CGGATTCTGGCAGGTGATATCGGCGAATTGGAATTGGTCAGCGTCATTTCCAAAGATCCCGGTGGCGGTCTGCCACTGTCCTATCTGAAAACCTCGGGCGGCATGTTTCGCGACATGACGATCCATGATTTCGATATGGCGCGACACATCATGGGTGAAGATTTCGTCAGCGTATCTGCCGAAGCTTCGGCCCTGACCAGCGCCGACATAGCCGGTATTGGCGATATTGATACCGCAGTTGTTACCTTGCGCACGCCGTCGGGCAAACTGGCCGTCATCACCAATTCGCGACGCGCCAGTTATGGCTATGATCAACGCGTCGAGGCGCACGGTGCCTTGGGCACGCTGCGCACCGAAAACGTGCCGACCAACATGTCGGTTCTGGAAACCGCCAGAGGCACGCAGCGCACGAAACCATTGTTCTTTTTTGTGGAACGCTACGCGCAAAGCTACAAAAACGAATGGGCGCATTTTGTCGAAGTTTTGCACGGCAAGGTGCAGCCAAGTGCAACGGCAGAGCACGGCCGCAAGGCGCTTTTGCTGGCGGAAGCCGCCTATCAATCTTTGGCCAGTGGCCGAAGAATTGACCTTGTTTATTGAGCGAGCCGTAAAATGAAAATAGGAATGGTCTCTGATTCGCTGGCAAACCTTGCCTTCGAGGCGATGCTCGACGCTGCTGTTGAAAACGGTATCGAAGGTATCGAAATTAACACCGGCAATTGGTCTTCCGCGCCGCATTTCGACATGAAGCTAATGTTGGAAAGTGCCGAGGCGCGGACCGCGTTCTTGAATGCCTTCACAACACGCGGCTTGGAACTGATCGCGCTCAACTGCAACGGCAACCAGCTCCATCCGACCGATCACGCGCGTCAGGCCGCCTGCGTCGCTGACACTGTTCGCGTCGCCGGAATGTTGGGTATCAATAAAGTTTGCCTGATGTCCGGCCTGCCCGCAGGCTCGGCAAATGACGTCATGCCCAATTGGGTCGTCTCAAGTTGGCCACCCGAAACCCAAACCATCCTCAAATGGCAGTGGGAACAGAAACTGCTGCCCTATTGGCGCGATTTGGCCAAGCTTGCGGCCATCCATGGCGTAACCCAACTTGCGGTCGAATTGCACGGCAACCAATTGGTCTATAACGTGCCAACACTGCTGCGCCTGCGCGACGAAGTCGGCCCGATGGTTGGTGCCAATCTCGACCCCAGCCACTTGTTCTGGATGGGTGCAGACCCCTTGGCAGCCATCGACAGCCTGGGTCAGGCGATTTTCCACGTCCACGCTAAAGACACGTTTCTTAACAAGCCGGTGCAAGCGACCACAAGCCTGCTGGAAAACGGCTCCCTCACCGACATTTCGGCCCGCGCCTGGTCTTACATCACCCTTGGATATGGTCACGGTGAAAGCTGGTGGCGCGATTTCTGTTACCGGCTGCGCATGGTCGGCTATGACGGCTGGTTGAGCATCGAGCACGAAGACGTTCTGCTCAGCCGCATCGAAGGCCTGCGGCGTTCTGTTGAGCTGCTGAAAACCGTCGTGCCGGTTGATGTCAGCGACTTTGCTTTGCAGGATATCTGAAACCAAAAGCCTCCCGCGAGGGAGTCTTGGAGAATTCTTAATCATCGTTGAGAGCAATATCTCTTCTTATCAAGATTGGCGGTGACCTACTCTCCCACGTCTTGAGACGCAGTACCATTGGCGCCTTGGCGCTTAACGGCCGGGTTCGGGATGGGACCGGGTGTTTCGCTTCTGCTGTGACCACCATCAAGCGCCTCCGTTACCCTTTGGGAGGTGACCGCCCTAGGCGAGCTGACCCAATGTGCGCCCTGCGCCTTGCGTCCGCCGGCCATAGCGTGTGAGTGTCGGCCTTGCCATCAACCCCCCCAGCCCCAGGCTGGCGGGACACATGGAGTCAAGACATGCACCGTCGACGCTTTCTCAAGGCTGCAGGCGGGCTCGCCGCTGGACCCCTGATTCCTTGGCCCGGAATCGCGCGGGGACAGGCCGCGCCGGGTGCCGCAGCCCCTTGGATCGCGGGGATTGGCCACGGGCTTGGCATCGCCGTGCATGACCTTTCCGAGGCAACGCTTGATGTCTGCGCCGGTGCGGGCTTCGGCTTTGTGCGCACCGACCTTTTCTGGTCAGACGTGGAGGTGCGGCGCCATGAGCTCGACTGGTCGCGCTGGGACCCGTTCGTCACGGGCCTGCGGGCGCGAGGGCTGAGGCCCGTGTTCATCCTCGGCTTCAACAACCCGGACGTCTACGGCGGTCGCTGGATGGAGGGCGTCACCACATACATCGAGATGAAGGCCTTCGCCGCCTTCGCGGCCGCCGCCGCGACTCGCTACCGTGACGCTCAACCCATCTGGGAGATCTGGAACGAGCCAAACCGCGCCAATTTTTGGGAGCCGCACCCGAATCCGGTCGAATATATGGCGCTGGCCCGCGCGACTGCCGAGGCCATCCGCCGCGCCCAGCCCGAAGCGGCGATCATCGGTCCGGCGCTTGGCCACAAGGTGGGCGAGCCAGTGCTGGACGTCGCGTTCCTGCAAACCTGCCTCGACGACGGGCTTGCCGGGCTGGTCGACGCGTGCAGCATCCACCCTTATGTGGACCCGGAAGTCGTGGCACCGGACTATGAAAAGGTGCAGGCAATGGTGGATGCCGCCGCCGGTCGGCTGCTGCCCGTCGTGGCGACCGAATGGGGCTTCGCCACCAACGACTTCGTGTCCGACGACCTGCAAGCCGACGTGCTTGTGCGAATGTTCCTGATCAACCTCAGCCTCGGCGTTCCCCTCTCCATCGCCTATGTGGCCGTGGACCGCACCGAGCCTTGGGTGCCCGACGAGGAGCGCACCTACGGCATCGCGCGGGCCGACCATTCGCCCAAGGCTGCCTTCCACTCGCTGCGCGAGATGAACGCACGCCTTGCTGGTGTGCGCTTTTCCGAGACATTGCCGACGAGACCGGGCGACGTGGCGCTGGTGTTCGAGGGCGAGGAGCGCCACTGGGTCGCCGTCTGGACAACTGGTGAGCCGCACGAGGCAGAGGTGGCGGGCCGGGCCATCGCGCTGACGAGCCGTCCCGTTTACCTAGACGGCTGAGCGCAGCGTTGCTCGCCACCGGCGCATGCTTTCGCGCCACAAGTGACTTGCGCGGGCAATGGAAGGCTCTGTTTTTTGGTTGCGGGGGCAGGATTTGAACCTGCGGCCTTCAGGTTATGAGCCGAATCTTCCGGGAAATCGTTTGTTCTTTGATTTCAATAGCTTACGTGATAACCCCTTGAATTAACAACGTTTTCTAACCGCATCTTGCCGCAGCCGACCGCAACGAGCGGGCCTAGACGGGGAACAAAGTGGTTACACCGGTTGACCTATTGTTGACCCGCCAACGCTACGACATGCAGAAACCTGCCTCTCAACAAAGAACAATTCAGTCATAATCACCTGCGGTATATCGACAGTTCTGGAAAGGTTGGGCTACCAGGCGACCAGAATTCAACGCTATCGGCGTGCATTTCGTAAAAATCGCGATCGACTGTCACTCGCACCGCATGAGGAAGATACCCAGCCTTTCGGCGCGGCAGTCCGGCGCAAGCGGATCAGCGCAAACGCTTCATGGGAAATCGGCACACGGTGGACTCGGCGCTGTTTTGTGTAAGCCGCCTGCTTGGTCCAGATCGCCAGATCGAGGTTAAACTGATCAAAGGTAGCGGTCCGAGCCTCGCCGACTCGGACGCCGGTCAACATGCACAGGCCGATGATCCCGGCGGAACGCTGTTCGTGGTCTTCGTGCAAGGCATCGGCGAGTCGCAGGATTTCCTCGAAGGACAGGAAGCGCTCGCGTGCGGTTTCGGGGCGCTTGCGGAAACTGGTGGCCGGATTGTCGGTGCGCATTTTCCACACCGCGGCGAGGCTGAACATCTTGCGCACCACCTCGCCGACACGGTTGGCCCGCACAGGGGTGGGTTTCGCAGGCTTCAGCGGGGTCTTGCGCTTAGCTTTGGGTGCAGGCTTTGACGGGCGCGGCCTGCCTGC
>JANMOK010000317.1:0-2605 GCA_031369165.1 Paracoccaceae bacterium | reverse complement strand
CACCCAGACCCGTTTCCTGATCATCACCCACCACGCCGTGACCATGAGCAGGATGGACCGGCTTTATGGGGTGACGATGGCGGAAAAAGGCGTCAGCCAATTGGTGAGCGTGGATTTGAGCAGGGCGGTCGGGATGGTGGCGTGAACGTGAATTGAAGTGAACGGGGTTTGCGCGAATGAATGGTTTCGCAAAACATTAACGGGAACCTTCATGGCACTCAAAACACTCGCGCTCGTCCTTGGCTTGGCTGCACCTTTCGGCCTTGCCACGACGACCTTCGCTCAAGACGTCATGACCATTGCAAGCGGTGACTTTTGCAATGCGGATAACGTCCACAAAGGAAGTGGCGCTGCCTTTATCACCAAGAATGCGGCGGGCGAATATGTGTTGAGCCTGCAAAGTTTCTCCACCACGCCGGGGCCGGATTTGGAGGTTTGGTTGGTGAAGGCGAGTGGGATAACCACGGCGGATCAGGTTTTGGCCAGCGAGTATCTGTCGATAGGTGCGCTGCAATCACCAACGGGCGACCAGTCTTATGTGGTTCCAGCGGGCATGTCGCCGGATAGCTATGCTTCGGTGGTGATCTGGTGCAAGTCGTTTTCGGTGCTGTTTTCGGCAGCGGATTTGACGGCATCTGCCATGTAGCCCCTTGTGGGTTCCGGGGTTGGTGACTAGCTTTTGGCAGTCAATTCCTCCAACATCCGGAACCCATTTCCATGCCATATTCCATGCACACTGCCACTGTGCCTGTATTTCTGTCGGGCCTGAATTCATTGCGCATCACGCTTGATAAAGCCGCTGCGCATGTGCGCGACCATAAATTGAGCGAAACGGCGTTTCTGGAATCGCGGTTGATCGACGACATGTTGCCGTTAAAGCGGCAAGTGATGATCGGCACCGATCACGTCAAAAGCACTTTGCACCGCTTGGCCGGAACCGAAATGCCCGGTTGGCCGGATGTCGAAAAAACTTTTGCCGAGTTGCAGGAACGGGTGCAGAAGGCGGTCGATTTGGCCAAATCATTTTCCGAGAAGGCTTTGGATGGATCCGAGAACCGAGATATCGAATTCAAGACCGGTGGCGCGATGGTGACGTTGAAGGGTGCGGATTACGTGCCGCGTTACGGGTTCCCGAATTTCTGGTTCCATGTCACAACCGCTTATTCGATTTGCCGTGCCAAAGGCGTGCATATTGGCAAGGGCGATTTTCTGGGTCGCGAGTAGGATTCAAGTTTCGGGGTCGATCAGGCCGAGTTCCAGAAGCTCGGCCTCGAACGTTTCATCGGCCTGGTCTAGTGAATAGCCGAATTCCTGCATCCAGCGAAACGCCTCATGCATAGCTGCGGGGTTCAACGCGCACCAACGATCACGGCCTTCGCGGTATTGGGTGATGAGGCCAGCTTCGATCAAAATGCCGATGTGCTTGGAAACGGCGGTCAAGCTCATCGCAAAGGGCGCAGCTAAATCAACGACGGTTTGGTCGGATTCCAGCAGCGCGGTCAGCAAATGCCGACGGGTTGGGTCGGCGAGGGCGGAAAATGCGCGGTCGAGGATTGCGTCGGTCATGAGGGTGCATAGTCGCACTTTCCATGAATCGTCAACCATTTGGTTGAGTTTGCGGGTTTGGCGAAATTGGATGTTTCACACCGCAAATTGTTTCACGTGAAACAATTTATGTGTTGTTAATCAATAATTTACACTTCTTTCACATTTCTTGACAGAACCCTAACCCACCCATATTGTCCGCCTCAATTCGCGAGTTGGTGGAAAGGTCGTTTCAGGCATGTCGTCGCAGACAAAGCAACCTGATCCGGCACGGCTGAAGGCGCTGGAGGATCGGTTAAATTCGATCAAGGCGGCGCAAAAAGTTGAATCCGAACCCAACCCGATTGGCGAGAAATATGCCAAGGCAAATCAGGCCTGGCGGATGGTCATTGAGCTTGTGGTCGGCATGGCCTTGGGCATCGGCATCGGATACGGGCTGGACAGCCTGTTCGGGACGCTCCCGATATTTCTGATGATCTTTTCGCTGCTGGGGCTTGCAGCCGGGATTCGCGTGATGATGCGGACGGCGCAAGAGGTTCAGCGGCAGGCGGCTGAAGACGAAAGTTAAGGACGGTTCATGGCAAGCGAAGAACATGCAAGCGGCGGTTTCAACATCCACCCGATGGATCAGTTCGAGATTCATCCGTTGTTCGGCGACGGACCGCTGCAATGGTATTCGATCACCAATCAAACCCTGTGGCTGGCAGTTTCGCTGATCGGCATTACGGCTTTGTTGGTGATGGGCACCAGCAAACGCGCGGTTATTCCCGGGCGTGCGCAATCGGTGGCCGAGGTGATTTACGGTTTCGTGCACAAAATGACCTTTGATATCGCAGGCCAGGGCGGGCTGAAATATTTCCCCTACATGATGACGATTTTCTGCTTCATCCTGTTCGCTAACGTTCTGGGTCTGTTACCCTATTCGTTCACTCCCACCAGCCACATCGCGCTAACCGGCGTGCTGGCGATGATCGTATTTATTTCGGTGACACTGATCGGGCTGTATAAACACGGCCTTGGTTTTCTGAAACTTTTCTGGATTTCGAGTGCGCCATTGGTG
>JANMOK010000173.1:0-4002 GCA_031369165.1 Paracoccaceae bacterium | reverse complement strand
CCTTGCGCCGGAGGTGTTGTGATGGCTGCCAAGTTGAAAAAGGGCGATAAGGTCATTGTCTTGACCGGCAAAGACAAAGGCAAAAAGGGTGAGATCACCCTTGTCATGCCAGCCGCGAACAAAGCGATTGTCGAAGGCGTTAATATGGCGATCCGCCATACCAAGCAAAGCCAGACATCGCAGGGTGGCCGCGTGCCACAGGCCGCTGCAATTCAATTGTCAAATCTTGCCATTCAGGACCCGAAAACCGGTGAAGCAACCCGCGTTGGTTTCCGCATGGAAGGTGACAAAAAGGTGCGTTACGCCAAAAAATCTGGGGAGACGATCAATGGCTGAATATTCCCCACGTCTGAAGGACGCGTACAAGGCGACCTATCGCGCGGCTCTGAAAGAAGAGTTTGGCTACAAGAACGACATGATGATCCCCAAGCTCGACAAGATCGTGCTGAACATGGGCGTCGGCGAAGCGGTGAATGACACCAAGAAGGTGAAATCGGCGCATGACGATTTGCGTTTGATTGCGGGCCAGAAGCCGGTCATCACCAAAGCCAAGAAATCCATCGCTGGTTTCAAAGTGCGCGAATTCATGCCTTTGGGCGTGAAAGTGACGCTGCGCGGCGACCGGATGTACGATTTTCTTGACCGCCTTGTCACCGTGGCCATGCCGCGCGTCCGCGACTTTCGTGGCTTGAGTTCCAAAAGCTTTGATGGCCGCGGCAATTATGCGCTGGGCCTGAAAGAGCACATCGTGTTTCCCGAGATCGAATTTGACAAGGTCGATCAGGTCTGGGGCATGGACATTGTAATCTGCACCACCGCGAAGTCAGACGCGGAAGCGAAGGCATTGTTGACCAAGTTCAACCTGCCTTTCACGAACTGACTGGCGCGAGGAGAGAACAGACATGGCTAAAACTTCTATGATCGAACGCCAAAAGCGCCGCGTTATCTTGGTGGCAAAATACGCCACCAAACGTGCTGCGCTGAAGGTGATCGCTGCCAACCAGACGCTGCCGATGGAAGTGCGTTTCAAGGCACAGATCAAACTGGCGGCGCTGCCGCGCAACTCGTCGGCAACCCGGCTGCATAGCCGTTGTTTGGTGACGGGTCGTCCGAAATCGTACTATCGCAAACTCAAAATGTCCCGTATCGCGCTGCGAGATTACGCCTCCAAAGGCGAAATCCCCGGCATGGTCAAGTCAAGCTGGTAAGGAGGGAATATCATGGCAATGAACGATCCCCTCGGCGACATGCTGACCCGCATCCGCAATGCTCAGATGCGTGGCCGCACTTCCGTGCTTTCGCCCGCATCTAAACTGCGCGCTTGGGTTTTGGATGTGCTGAAGGCAGAAGGCTACATCCGTGGCTATGCAGAGCAAACCGGCAAGGACGGTCATCCGGAATTGAACATCGAGTTGAAATACTTTGATGGCACGCCGGTGATCCGCGAATTGCGCCGCGTCTCGACTCCCGGTCGCCGCGTTTATGCGGGTGTCAAAGAAATTCCTGCGGTCCGTCAGGGCCTTGGGGTGGCGATTGTTTCCACACCGAAAGGTGTCATGTCAGATGCACAGGCTCGGGTCGACAATGTCGGCGGCGAAGTTCTGTGCACCGTGTTCTAAGGAAGGGGAAGCAATGTCTCGCATCGGCAAAAAACCCGTTCCCCTGCCCTCGGGCGTAACCGCGACGATTTCCGGCCAGACTGTTGAAGTCAAAGGCCCGAAAGGCGTGCGGTCGTTCAAGGCAACCGACGACATCAACGTGAAGCTGGAAGATGGCGCGGTGCATGTAACGCCACGCGGCACTTCCAAACGTGCCCGCCAGCAATGGGGCATGTCGCGCACGCAGGTGGCCAATTTGGTTACGGGTGTGACGAGCGGTTTCAAGAAAGAACTGGAAATCACCGGCGTTGGCTATCGCGCCTTCATTCAGGGCAAAGTCCTGAAACTGGCGCTAGGCTATAGCCACGACGTTGATTTTGACATTCCCGATAGCGTGACGATTACATCGTCAAAGCCGACGGAAATTACCATCGAAGGCACGGATCAGCAGATTGTTGGTCAAGTCGCCGCGAATATCCGCGAATGGCGGAAGCCCGAGCCCTACAAAGGCAAAGGTATCAAGTACAAAGGTGAATTTATCTTCCGCAAGGAAGGGAAGAAGAAGTAGGAGCGCAAAATCATGGCGAACAAAAAACGAGAATTGTTCCTCAAGCGCCGCCTGCGCGTCCGGAACAAACTGCGCAAGATGGCCCACGGCCGTCCGCGTTTGAGCGTGCATCGCTCGTCCAAGAACATCTCGGTCCAGTTGATCGACGATGTGAAGGGCGTGACGCTGGCCGCTGCCTCGACCTTGGAAAAAGAGTTGGGACTGGTCGGAAAGAACAACGTTGCTGCCGCCGCAAAAATTGGTGCGGAAATCGCGTCGCGCGCCAAAAAAGCTGGCGTGACCGATGTGTATTTCGACCGCGGCGGATTTCTGTTCCACGGGCGGGTGAAGGCTTTGGCCGACGCCGCGCGTGAGGGCGGATTGAACTTCTAAGGAGAGACGGAATGGCAAGAGAAGAAAAAGGCCGGGATCGCCGCGAACGCGAAGAAACCCCGGAATTCGCCGACCGTCTGGTGGCGATCAACCGGGTGTCCAAAACCGTGAAAGGCGGCAAACGCTTTGGTTTTGCTGCGCTGGTGGTTGTGGGTGACCAAAAAGGCCGCGTCGGTTATGGCAAGGGCAAGGCCCGTGAGGTGCCAGAGGCGATCCGCAAGGCCACCGAACAGGCGAAACGCCAGATGGTGCGAGTGCCGCTGCGCGATGGCCGCACGCTGCACCACAACATGGAAGGTCGCCACGGCGCCGGCAAGGTTGTGATGCGTTCGGCCCCGGCCGGAACGGGCATCATCGCTGGCGGTCCGATGCGCGCAGTGTTCGAGATGCTGGGCATCCACGACGTGGTGGCCAAATCCATCGGTTCGCAGAATCCCTACAACATGATCCGCGCCACGATGGCCGGTCTGGCGTTGGAATCCAGCCCCCGGATGATTGCACAGCGTCGCGGCAAGAAAGTTGCCGACATTCTGCCGCGCAATGATGCAGCGCCAGTCGCTGTTGAACCGACGGAGGCTTGAGAGCATGGCAAAAACTATTCTCGTTCAACAGATCGCGTCGCCGTCGCGTCGCCCGGCTGACCAAGGCCAAACTTTGCGTGGCCTGGGCCTGAATAAAATCCGTCGCATTCGCGAGTTGGAAGACACGCCGTCGATTCGCGGCATGGTCAACAAGATCCCGCATCTGGCGAGGATCATCGAAGAGCGCGGCTGATCGCTATTTGCGATTGCCGGAAAATCAAGGGCTGCCCCAGTTGCTGGGGCAGCCCTTTGCTTTTGCGTTTTTGCGTCCGCGTGCTAGGCTGACCGCAGCGCCGGGACTCGGGACGGTGCCAGGGACTGAACAACAACAGGATAGGGGAGAATTTCATGGCCGCAAAATATGCTGGAGGTTGCGAACATGTGCATGTCACATCGGCGGCGGAACCAATCGACAACCACGAATGTCATTGTAATGTCTGCAAGTCGGTCACCAAACAACACACAACCCATGTGGCGATTTTCAACTATGGGGATGTGAAAGCGGACCATCCCGAAAAGATGAAACGGGTGCCTTTCAATGCCAACAACCCGAACGGCCCGCTGGAAATTTGCCTCTGCACCGATTGCGGCGCTGTGCTGATGCTGGACGACAAGCAGAAACGCATCCGCGTGGCGGTGCCGAACGTGATGGGTTACGACGACGCTGCGTTCCCAAAGGCGACGTATCATGCGTTTTGGGATGAGACGAAGGGCTATGAAAAGCCCCATGACGGGCGGCCGGTTTATGACGGGTTGCAGCCCAGTTTCCATTGGCCGGCGGGGGCTTGACGGGCAAAAGGCCCAATGCTGAGGAATGCTAAAGTGGTGCCGGGGCGGCGTCCTGAGTTCGCCCTGCACTGCCTAGCTTGACGGACCGGCGAAT
>JANMOK010000144.1:0-40098 GCA_031369165.1 Paracoccaceae bacterium | reverse complement strand
CGACCGCAACGTCGGCGTTCCCGTGGCGGTAGCCACCTCGCTGCGCGTCGCCCGCCTAAACCCCGGCCCGGTCGCCGCTTGGGGCCTGATTGTCGCTACGATGCTGGTACTCGGCTCGATCCCGCTGTTCCTTGGCCTGATCGTGGTCATGCCGGTGCTGGGGCATGCGACCTGGCATCTTTACAGGGCGGCGGTGGTGCCAATCTGAAATCGCGGTCGCCTATATATGGACGAACCGTAAACGAGCCGTAGTGCGCTTCAGCGCACCGTCAATATTTCCACGTTTAACAATTGGTGCGTTAAAAGTGCACCCTACCCCGCCTTCGCCAAATTCCGCAGCACGTAGTGCAAAACCCCGCCATTCTCGACATACTCAATCTCAATCGCCGTATCGATCCGGCATTTGAGTTGGATCATTTTGACCGTCCCATCACCATACAAAATCTCGCACGGCACCTCCGCCAACGGCTTCAGTGCCCCTGCCAGTCCCGAAATCGACAGCGTCTCATCCCCCTTCAATCCCAGCGACTTACGCGAATCCCCTCCCGTAAACTCAAACGGAATAACCCCCATCCCAACCAGGTTCGAGCGGTGTATCCGCTCGAAACTCTCGGCAATCACCGCCTTGACCCCCAACAACGCCGCGCCCTTCGCTGCCCAGTCGCGGCTGGAACCGGCGCCATATTCGATGCCGCCCACCACGATCAGCGGCGTTCCCGCCGCGACATGCGCCATCGCCGCGTCATAGATCGAGGTCTGCACGCCGCCCGGCCCCAGCGTGTAACCGCCCTCAACCCCGTCCAGCATCTCGTTCCTGATCCGGATATTGGCGAATGTTCCACGCATCATGATCTCGTGGTTGCCGCGTCGCGAGCCGTAAGAGTTGAACTCCGAAACCGGCACCTGCCGTTCCGTCAGATAAATCCCGGCAGGCGATGCCGCCTTGAACGACCCGGCGGGCGAAATATGGTCGGTTGTCACCATGTCGCCCAAAACCGCCAGCAATTTCGCCCCGGCAATATCATGAATCGCCCCCTTTTCGCGGGCCATTCCCTGGAAATACGGCGGGTTTTGCACATAGGTTGATCCGCTCGGCCAATCATAGGTCAGGGCGTCGGAAACCTTCACCGCCCGCCACTTGTCATCGCCATTGAAAACATCAGCATATTTCGACTGGAACGCCGCGCGGGTGACAGTTTTTTCCACCAAATCGGCAATCTCGCGCGTGCTTGGCCAGATATCCTTGAGGTACACATCCTGCCCGCCTGACCCTTTGCCCAATGGCTGGGTCGTCAGGTCAATGTTCATGTCACCAGCCAAGGCATAGGCCACAACCAGCGGCGGGCTGGCCAGATAGTTCGCCCGCACATCGGGCGAAATCCGCCCCTCGAAATTGCGGTTGCCCGACAGGACCGACACGGCGATCAGGTCGCTGTGGGCGATGGCTTTCGAGATTTCCGGCTGCAACGGTCCCGAATTGCCGATGCACGTGGTGCAGCCATAGCCGACCAGATTGAAGCCGATGGCATCCAGATCCTCCTGCAGTCCGGCCGCATTCAGATATTCCGACACCACCTGCGATCCCGGTGCCAGCGAGGTCTTGACCCAAGGTTTGCTGTTCAGTCCCAAAGCCCGCGCCTTGCGCGCCACCAACCCGGCCCCTATCATCACATAGGGGTTTGAGGTGTTGGTGCAGGAGGTGATCGACGCAATCACCACCGACCCGTCGCGCAACGTGTAATCCTCGCCCTCGACCCCGACGGTTTTGCGCAAATCCGCCGGAATGAGCGGTGCCGGACCCTCGGCGTTCATCTCGGCCGTCGCCGCGTTGGCGGCCATGCCGCGATATTCCTGCACCACGTTCAGAAACGACATCGCCGATTGAGTCAGCAGCGTGTAATCTTGCGGCCGTTTCGGGCCCGAAATAGCGGGCACAATCTCACCGATGTCCAGCTCCAGCGTGCTGGTATAAATCGGCGCATAATCCTTTCCCCGCCACATACCCTGTGCCTTGGCATAAGCCTCGACCAGCGCCACCCGCGCCTTGTCGCGCCCGGTCTGGCGCAAATAACGCAACGTTTCGTCATCAACCGGGAAAAAGCCACAGGTGGCGCCATATTCCGGCGCCATATTGGCAATCGTCGCCCGGTCGGCCAAAGGCAGATGATCCAGACCTTCGCCCCAGAATTCGACAAACTTGCTGACAACACCGTGTTTGCGCAGCATCTGCACCACTTTCAGCACCAGATCGGTCGCCGTCGTTCCTTCAACCATCCGGCCTGTCAGCTTGAAGCCAACAACTTCGGGTATCAGCATGGAAACCGGTTGCCCCAGCATCGCCGCCTCGGCCTCGATGCCGCCGACCCCCCATCCAAGCACGGCCAGGCCGTTGATCATCGTGGTATGGCTGTCGGTGCCGACCAGCGTGTCGGGATAGGCCACATTCGCCCCGGTCTGGTCTTTATCCGTCCACACCGTCTGCGCCAGATATTCAAGGTTGACCTGATGGCAAATCCCGGTGCCCGGCGGCACCACCCGGAAATTGTTGAACGCGCCCTGGCCCCATTTCAGAAACTCGGAGCGCTCCATGTTGCGTTCATATTCGCGGTCGACGTTCATCTGGAAGGCGCGCGGATTGCCGAATTCGTCGATCATCACCGAATGGTCGATCACCAGATCAACCGGGTTCAGCGGGTTGATCTTTTCCGGGTTGCCGCCCAGCGCCACCATCGCATCGCGCATGGCGGCCAAATCCACCACCGCTGGCACCCCGGTGAAATCCTGCATCAGTACCCGCGCCGGGCGATAGGCAATCTCGCGCGGGTTCTTGCCGCCAGCCTTGCCCCACTCGGAAAAGGCGCGAATATCATCCAGCGTCACCGTCCTGCCATCCTCAAAGCGCAGCATATTCTCCAACACCACCTTCAGCGCCGCTGGTAAGTTGCCAAACACCCCCAACCCCGCCGCTTCCGCCGCCGGGATCGAGTAATAAGCATATTTCGCCCCGCCCACCGCCAGTTCGCGCCGCGTCTTGCCTTTGTCCTGTCCGGTGATGATGGTCATTTTTGCCTCCGCTAAGGGTCGGATTCCGCACATTTGCCGCGTATCAATGACGGCAATTGGTTAACCTGCGGTTTCCTATGTGGAAGGGGGGCAAGTCAAGGCGCAAGTGGAGGCGCCTTCGGCTCGCCCGCCCTAGCTTTCGGTGAATAACCTCGGAAACAACACGTCGTGGGTTTTGGTCGGAAATCTCAGCGAGACTGGGCCTCTCTCTGTTGTTGAGCCGATAATTCCGTCTGCCAAAAGGTCCCCAATTACGCGTCTCGCCGTCCTTTCCGGCAGTCCGAGCATAGCTGGCAATTGACCACGCTCAATTTCACCGTGCGCCAGCAAAGGTTTCATAAGTCGGGCTGTTTCGGGGCGTAGCCCATCGTTCTGGCCAACGTATTTTTCCAAACGATCACAAAGTTTTCTCAATTCAAATAGCCCGCTCATGAATTCGATCTGATCTAAACAGGTCTTCAGAAACCAGTCCGTAAACTGGACCAGCGCTGCCAACGACAGATTTCCGCGGCCGTCTATATCGCCTTGTCGCGGCATATCGGCATGGTCCATCATGCGTTTGTAATCGCTTCGACTATTAATTCCGCGTGCCAGACCACGAGAAACTGCCCAAAGCCCTTGGGCACCAATGCCGGCGTGATGCGCCATTGCGTGTGACAGCAATCTGGCAACGCGCCCATTCCCATCCAAAAACGGGTGTATATAGGCAAATCGATGGTGCGCGGTCGCTATCGCCAGAATTCGCGCCGATGTTCCCATCCGATCTATCCGAAAGCGCTCGTGGAAATACGCCATGAATGCGGCGACCCGATTGCTTGATGGAGGTTCGTGCCTTCCGACTGCAACGTTTTGTTCTTCACCGGAGCGAAAGTCTCCTGGAACCATTTGACGAATTTTCGACCCTTCGCCGATCATCAGCATTTTATTGCTGACGCCTCGATAAAACTCCGCATGCAGCCACTTGATCGTGCTTTGATCGCAGGGGTCTGGTAATTGTCCGTTTGCCGCCAGTTCATCTATTTCTGCTTGCAATCGCACGTGCGCTGCACTTTCAACCTGTAAATCTCGCCGTTCAGAATCGTCGTCCATTTGCCCGGATAACGCGCGTTCAATATCGCGCGGACTGGTGTTGTTACCTTCGATCAGGTTGCTGTAGTACGAATTCATTATCCGAACCATCGCGGCCAAATCCTTGGCTGTTTGGGGGTGTAACGCGGCACCCAGTTTGGCGGATTGAGCAGAAAGTTCGGCAATCAAGTCAGCCAAACTTTCCGGAATATCGTCAATCCGGGCAGGTTCGATGCGGTAGGTTGTGTCGACAAGGGGCATTTTGGCCGATCTGTAAAAAGTTCAATCCATTGTTCTTACACTGCTTTTCAATGAAATGGAATACATTTGGCCGATCTTTTGGCCGATCTTTTGGCCGATCATCCGCCCCTTTCCCAAATCCTGCCAATCCGCTACTTCCTGCCCATGACGCTGCATGTAACCAACCTCTCCTGCCGCCGCTCTGACCGGCAGGTCTTGTCCGGCCTGACGTTCAGCGTCGAGCCCGGCCAGGCATTGCAGGTCCAGGGCCCCAATGGCGTGGGCAAATCCACCTTGTTGCGCGTTCTCGCGGGCCTAACTGTGGCCACCAGCGGCACTGTTACGCTTGGCGCCGCATCGCTAACCAACGCCGACGATTGGTCCGCCCAAGTGGCCTATTTGGGTCACCTTGACGCCGTAAAACCACAACTGACCTTCGCGCAGAATCTGCGCTTTTGGGCGCAACTCAACGGCGAAGGCAACATTCCACAAGCCCTCTCCGCCCTCAACCTCACCCATCTTGCCGACCAGCCCGCCCTTATCGCTTCGGCGGGCCAGAAGAAGCGGCTCGCCCTCGCCCGCCTGACGCTGACAAACCGCTCGCTCTGGCTGCTCGATGAGCCGCTGTCCTCGTTGGACCAAGACTCTCAGTTCTCTTTTGAGAAATTACTCAAATCACACCTCGCCACCGGCGGCATCGCTGTCATCGCTACCCATCAGCCCGTGAACCTGCCCCATACAACCCTTCAGCTCGCGGCCGTCGCATGATCGCCCTGCTCAAGCGCGAACTCACACTTGCCCTTCGTAACGGCGGAGGAGCAGGCCTTGGCCTCGCGTTTTTCCTCATCGTCACCATCCTCGTCCCCCTTGGCGTCGGCCCCGATACCGCGATCCTCGCCAAAATCGCCCCTGGCACCCTGTGGATCGGCGCGCTGCTCGCCTGCCTGCTCTCCCTCGATCGCCTGTTCCAGCCGGATTTTGAGGACGGCACCCTCGACCTTCTCGCCCTGTCGCCGCTGCCGCTGGAAGCCATTGCTGCCACCAAAGCCCTCGCCCATTGGCTGACCACCGGTCTGCCGCTGGTGATCGCCGCCCCAATCCTTGCCCTCACCCTGCACCTGCCGGCACAAGCCTACACAACCCTCATCCTCAGCCTGCTCATCGGCACCCCCGCCCTCAGCTTTCTGGGCACCATCGGCGCTGCGCTGACCATCGGCATCAAACGCGGCGGCCTGCTGCTCTCACTTCTGGTCTTGCCGCCCTACGTCCCCACCCTCATCTTCAGCGCCCGCGCCGTCACCCTTGCTGCCGAAGGCCAGTCGGCGACCGCCGCGCTGCTCTTTCTCAGCGCAACATCACTGTTCATCCTCGCGCTCGCGCCTTTTACTGCTGCCGCCACCCTTCGCATCCATTTGAACTGATCGTGACAACCCGCCCCATTGCGGCAGCACCCCGCCAAAGGTAACAAAACGACATGTCGCTGTGGGAATACGCCAATCCGGTCAAGTTCATGCTCCTTTCGGGCCGCATCCTGCCGTTCCTGACCGGCGTGACCGCGTTTTGCCTGCTCGGCGGCCTGGCCACCGGCTTTTTTGATACGCCCGACGATTACCGCATGGGCTCCACCGCCAAAATCCTCTATGTCCACGTCCCCGCCGCCATGATGGCGATCAACGCTTGGGCTATGATGTTTGTCGCCTCGCTGATCTGGCTGATCCGCCGCCACCACGTTTCGGCCCTCGCCGCCAAAGCCGCCGCGCCCATCGGGGCGACTTTCACCCTGATCGCCCTGATCACCGGCGCAATCTGGGGCGAACCGATGTGGGGCAGCTGGTGGGAATGGGACCCGCGCCTGACGTCTTTCCTGATCCTGTTCCTGTTCTACCTCGGCTATATCGCGCTTTGGCAGGCCATTGACGACCCCGACAAAGCCGCCGATCTGACCGCTATCCTCTGCCTGATCGGTTCGGTCTTTGCCCTTCTGTCGCGGTATGCCGTCCTGTTCTGGAGCCAAGGCCTGCACCAGGGTGCATCGCTGTCGCTGGACAAGGACCAACATGTTGCCAACGTGTTCTATCAACCGCTGCTGCTGTCCATCGCCGGCTTTGTCCTGCTATTTGTCACGCTGGTGCTGTTTCGCACGCGCAGCGAAATTCGCGCCCGCCGCATCCGCTCCCTGCAGATGGCGACCAACGCATGATGCCCGATTTAGGAATTTACACGACCCATGTAATCGCCGCCTATGGCGCAACGGCGATCCTGCTGGCGGGCATCGTCGCCCTCTCGGTGCTGCGATCCTACCGGCTTGGCCGCGATCTTGAACGCCTCGAAAAACTCCGCGCGAGCAAATCCGATGGATGAACCCAAACGCAGCTTCAACCCGCTCTTGCTGCTGCCATTGGTGGTTTTCGCGGGTTTTGGCTTTCTCGCGTGGACGGCGATGCATGCCCCCAACCGCGACGAACTGCCTTCGGCCCTGATCGGCCAGCTCGCCCCGGCATTGACGCTGACGCCACTTGTCGCAGGCGACCCAATCCCAACTGCCGAGGATTTGCTCGCCCCCGGCATCAAACTGGTCAACTTCTGGGCGTCCTGGTGCGGCCCCTGCCGCGCGGAACATCCGACAATCAGCAAGATCTCGGCGTCAGGCACGCCAGTTTATGGCATTAATTACAAGGACCTGCCGCAAAACGCCCGGCGCTTTCTGGACCAGCTCGGCAACCCTTTCACCAAAATCGGTGCCGACGCCAACCGCACCGCCTTGGACTGGGGCCTCTACGGCGTGCCGGAAACATTTGTCATCGACGGCAACGGCAAAATCCTGTTGCGCTACCCCGGCCCGGTGACCGAACGGGTCTATGAGGAGCGGATAAAGCCGTTGTTGGAAGGCACCCCGTAAGGTGCGCATTCTGCGCACCAAAGCGCACATCCCCTCACTCCGCCCCCTCCTCCACCGCATATTTCTTGAACAGCCCCAACTGGCTGAAGATGAAAACAAACGAGGCTATCGGCAAGAAAAACGTCTTGAAACTAACCCAGGTCGCGGTATCAAACGACCGCCAGACCCCCTCGTTGACCAGCGCCAGCACCAGAAAAAACAGCGCGAAACGCGCGGTGAATTTCATCCAGCCCTCTTCTTTCAGCGGCATCATCTCGCCCATCAGATATTTCAGGTATGATTGCCCGCGCAACAACCCGAACCCAAGTATCGCCGCGAAACACAGGTAGATGATCGTCGGCTTCATTTTGATAAACGTGGCATCCTTCAGCCAGATCGTCAGCCCGCCAAACACCAGCACGACACAGGCGGTTATCAGCGCCATTTTCGGCAGATGCCCGGTCAAAAACCACGAAACAACCAGAGCCGCCAAAGTCACCGGCACAAAAACCTTGGTGGCAAAAATCACCTGTGCCAATTGCTTGGCAGCATCGTCCGCGCCCTCAGGTACATTGGCCCAGCGAAACGCCAGGAAAAATACCATGATCGGGCCGATTTCCAGCACCAGCTTGAGCATTGGATTTATTTTCTTCTCAGCCATTTGAAACCCCTTTTTTCATGCCAGTGCAGCCCTGTCATTCCCGCGAAGGCACGAATCAAGCCCCCGTCAGCGCCCGCGCAAACTCATCCGGGTCAAACGCCTGCAAATCGTCAATCGCCTCGCCTACCCCAATCGCATGGATCGGCAGGCCGAATTTATCGGCCAAGGCGACCAGCACGCCGCCCTTGGCGGTGCCGTCCAGTTTGGTCATCACCAACCCGGTCACATCGGCGATACGCGAGAAAATCTCGACCTGCGACAAAGCATTCTGCCCCGTCGTCGCATCCAAAACCAGCAACGTATTGTGCGGCGCGGTTTCATCGCGCTTGCGGATCACCCGCACGATCTTGGCCAGTTCCTCCATCAGATCGGTGCGGTTCTGCAACCGCCCGGCGGTGTCGATCATCAGCAAATCCGCCCCATCCGCCTCGGCCTTCACCATCGCTTCATAGGCCAGCGACGCCGGGTCCGACCCATCGGGTGCGGTCAAAACCGGCACCCCCGCCCGCTCGCCCCAAATCTTCAACTGCTCCACCGCAGCCGCGCGAAACGTATCACACGCCGCAATCACTACGGTTTTGCCCGAAGCGCGAAACTGGCTGGCCAATTTGCCAATCGTCGTCGTCTTGCCCGAGCCGTTGACCCCCGCCACCAACACCACCTGCGGGCGCTTGGCATAAATCGGCATGGCAACCGCCACCGGGGCCAGTATCGCTGCAATTTCGGCGGCCAAAGCTTCCTTGATCTCGCTGACCGCCAGCTTCTTGCCAAATCGCCCCTCGGCCATCCGCGCGGTCACTTTCAGCGCCGTGTCCACGCCCATATCGGCAGCAATCAGCAGCTCTTCCAAGCTTTCCAGCATCGCGTCGTCCAGCACGCGGCGAACAACCGCAGCGTCATCACGCCCCAATATCCGGCGCAACAGTCCGGGTCTAACATCCGGCTCGACATCAGCAACCAGCGCCTCGCTCACCGCTTCCTGCGGTACCGCCTCGCCAACGATTGCTTCCAGCCCTGCGTCCAGTTTCGAGGACGACTTGAACATCCGGTCTTTGAGCTTTGAGAAAAACGACATGAGTATTCCACAATTGAACGCCCCCCACCTAATGCCCCGCGTCGCCAGATGGAAGCCCGCGCTATCGTCGCAGGTTGTCCTTGCGGCAAAATCTGGCTAGCCTTGCCCCACCCAACCGGAAAGCCCAATGGCCCTGAAAACCCGCTCGCTGACCGCCGATGAGACAGCCATCCTGACCCAAAACGACGCGCCGCCGTTTGGCACTTTCGCGCCGAACATCGCGCAACGCGCCCTTATCGCGCTTGCCCGCCGCACCATCCTGCACCGCGGCGTATTTCGCCATCGAATCTCGCGCCTGATCGTCGCCCTTGGCGGTGGCAACCCCCTCGACATCACCTTTCGCGGCGGCAATTTCCGCATCAAAGCCGAAAATAACCTGATCGAATATGGGCTTATGCTGCACCCGACTTACAACAAGCCCGACATCGACTTTCTGCTGGAAACCGTCGCCAATGGCGGCACTTTTGTCGATCTCGGCTGCAACATTGGCCTTTATTCCCTGCCCCTCGCCGCCGCTGCCGGACCGACGGGCCGAGTCATTTCGATCGACGCCAACCCCGCTATGGCAACGCAGCTGCGCTGGCACGCCGACGCCAGCCGCCTGGCCAACTTGACAATCGTCAACTGCGCCGTTGGCGATACCGAGGGCTTGGTCAACCTCAACATCCGCAAAGACGATGTGGCCATTGTCAGCGTCAGCGCCGCGACGGACGGCACTATCCGCCTGCGCCCGTTGCTGGCCATTTTGCAGGAAGCCGGAATCACCCGCCTTGATGCCCTTAAAATCGACATCGAAGGGTACGAGGATAAAGCGCTTCCGCCTTTTCTGGACGCCGCACCCGAAAACCTGTTGCCCAAAAGAATCGTGATCGAGCGTTTTCAGGACGGCGATTACCCCGCCTGCGCCGCCGCTTTCGCCCGCCTCGGCTATCAGTTGCGCGGTCGTAGCCGCCAAAACTCGTTTTATCACCGCGCCTAGCCAGCGTCGCAAACAATTGTATCGCGTTGGGCCGATGCAAATATTAGTTTGGCTGCCATGGCCTGGAAACAAACTGCAATGCGTTGTCTGTTGGCGAACTTGCTGCTGCCAACCACCCTGCATGCTGGCGAAGATTTCGGTTTGTTTGACGACAAAGAATGGCGCGGCTTGGTCAGTGGCAAAACCGTTGAGTATTCCATTAACGGCGAATTGTTCGTGCGCGAATACTATTGGCCGGGCCAAGACGTGGTTACTATGGAAGTTGTCGGCAAAGAATGTTTCGAAGCACGATGGGAATTTCGTCGCGAAACCTCGACCTTCTGCTTTCACAACGGCCCGACAGCCTGTTTCTGGCACCTGCGGGATGGCGAGCACTTGTATGTGCAGCACGCCGATTCCGGGGTCAGTTTCGGCGCGGTCCAGGACATCACCGCCATCACCGATGTCAGGCTGGCGTGTTCCTCGGCACCAACAAGCTGAGTCATTCCAGCCCTTATGAAATCGTTTGCGCCGTGCTACAGCGCCAGCAGAATGAATGCACCGATGCCTGACACAATCAATTTCCGGATACCGCCAACTCGATGGGCGCGGTCAATGGCCACTTTGCCATTGCTGTTGACAGCGTTGCTGTTCGCCATCGGTCTGTTCGCCTTGATGCGGATCCTTGCCCAAACCGACATCCGCGCCGTCGCGGCACAGGTGCGCGCGACACCGTGGTCGATTGCGGTACTTGCCCTGTGCACCACGTTTGCCAGTTACACTGCCCAAGCGCTGTATGATTGGCCAGCAACCCGCATCATTGGCCGGAAAATTCCGTTCACAGCCCTGTTTCTGGGGGGCTTTCTCAGCCACGGCATCGGCAACACAATTGGCCTGAGCGCCGTTACCGGCGGCGCGGTGCGCTATCGCATCTATGCGGCGCTGGGACTGGATGGTTACGAGGTCGCAGCCATCACCGCCATCGGCTCGTTCGCCTCGGGCGTTGGCTTTCTGGTAATCGGCCTGCTCGCGCTGCTGTCGGCGCCCGACGTTCTGACCGAGGCGCTGCCGCTGCGCGCGGTGACCGTCGATATCATCGTCTTGGCCTGCCTGGCGCTGATCGCCATGGCCGCGCTGGTAACACTGCGCCGCCGTTCCAGCCTGAAAATCGCCTCGGTCACCATCGAGCCGCCCAACCTGCGCGTCCTGTTGCTGCAACTTGCGCTGGCAGCGGCCGAAATTCTGTTGGCTGCGGCAACACTTTACCTGCTTTTGCCCAGCAGCGACCTTAGCTTTTTCGGACTGTTGGCGATATTCGCGGCGGCAATTCTGTTGGCCACCATCACCCATATCCCCGGTGGTGTCGGCGTATTTGAAACACTGGTGCTTCTGGCCCTGCCCGCCACAATCCCCACCCACGCGGCGGCGGCGTCGCTGATCATGTTCCGGCTGATCTATTTCATCGCGCCCTTTGGCCTGTCGTTAGTGATCCTTGCGCTGAATGAATGGCGCCTGTTCCAGCCAAGGATATCCGGCCTGGCGGCCAGACTGCCCGGCGCTGCCGTAGTGACGCCGATATTGCAGATCGGCAGTGCCACTGTGCCGCTCGCAATGGCGGCCATGACTTTTGGCTCGGGTCTGTTGATGCTTCTGTCAGCGCTCATTCCCAGGACCGCAGACAGCGTCGAAATATTCTCCGACATCCTGCCGCTGGCGTTCATCGAAGGGGCAGCCTTGCTGTCCAGCGCCATCGGCACGGCGCTGCTGGTCATCGCCCACGGCCTGTTGCGACGCATCGAGGGGGCCTATTGGCTGGCGCTGTTCGCCTTGCTGGCCGGCGCCGTTACCGCCCTGGTACATGAATTCGACATCAATCGTGCCCTCGCCTTGGCCGCGGCCGCGCTGATCCTCTATCCCTGCCGCCGCGAGTTCTACCGCAACGCCCGCCTCACCCGCGACCGGTTGTCTTACGGCTGGTTCGCCTTGATTCTCGCCGTCTTGGTCGCCTGCGCCTTCGTGTTCTTTTTCGCCCACAAAAGCGTGCCCTATTCGTCCGAACTTTGGTGGCAATTCGCGCTGAACAAAAGCGCCCCGCGCAGCATGCGTGCCGGACTGATTGGCTCGCTGCTGATCGGTCTGGTCTTGTTGATCCACGCCCTGCGCGTGCCCCGGATCACCCCGCTAAAGCCCGACGCTGCTGCACTTGACCGCGCTGCCCAGATCATCGCCCGGCACGGCGATTCCAATGCCAATCTCGCTCTGGCGGGTGACAAGTCGCTATTGTTTTCTGACAACGGCCAAGCTTTCCTGATGTATGGCCAACGCGGCCAAAGCTGGATTGCCTTGGGCGACCCGGTCGGACCGGAACAAGATTGCGCCGATGTTGCCTGGACCTTTGCCGACGCCGCCCGCGCCGCCAGTGGCCGCCCGGTGTTTTACGAAGTCAGCGAAGCCAACTTGCCGCTATGGCTGGATATGGGCCTTGCCTTGCATAAAATGGGCGAGGAGGCCGTCGTTCCCCTCGCCAAATTCACCCTTGATAGCCCTGATGCCAAAAAACTGCGCACAACCCACGCGCGGGCCCTGCGCGATGGCCTCAGCTTTCAATACCTCGACGCCCCGCATTCCGCCGCGACCTTTGCCGCGATCAAAATCGTCTCCGGCGCGTGGATTGCCGACAAGGCCAAGCGCGAAAAAAGCTTTTCAGTTGGCCGTTTCGATGCCGACTACCTCAACCGTTTCCCGCTCGCCTTGGTTTATGTGCACGGCCAATTGGTCGCCTTCGCCAACGTTCTGACCACCAATACCAAAGCCATCGCCTCGATCGACTTGATGCGCCACGACACGGCCGCACCATCTGGAACGATGGAGTTTCTGTTTACCGAACTGATCCTCACCCTCAAATCGGCCGGTTTCGCCGAATTCAGCCTCGGCATGGCACCGCTATCCGGCATGGAAACCCGGCGCGGCGCACCGCTCTGGTCCAAATTCGGTGCGATTGTCTTTCGCAGCGGCAGCAACTTCTACAATTTCGCCGGGCTGCGTGGTTTCAAAAACAAGTTTGATCCCGAGTGGCGCCCGCGGTATTTGGCGACCCCCTCGGCAAACTTGCCGCTGTTGCCGCTGGCCGACGCTGCCTATTTGATTAACGGAGGGTTCAAAGGTGTCATCGGCAGATAATCCCATGCATCCACCCCCCGGCTTGCGCCGCAACCCCACCGAACATGCCGCCCTGCAAGCGGCATTTGCCACCATGCCTGCCACCTATGAGCCACGCACCCATCTCAAACAAAACGGCCGGCCGCTCTACATCAACCGCCTTATCCATGAGCCCTCGCCCTACCTTTTGCAGCATGCCCACAACCCGGTCGATTGGTGGCCCTGGGGTGACGCGGCTTTGGCCGAAGCCCAGCGCCGCGACCTGCCCATCTTCCTGTCCGCCGGTTACGCTACCTGCCACTGGTGCCACGTGATGGAGGAGGAAAGCTTTGATAACGTCGAAGTCGCCACCTTCCTCAACGCCCGATTCATCCCCGTCAAACTCGACCGCGAGCAACGCCCCGACATCGACCATATCTACCTCACCGCTACCACATTGCAGCACCGCCATGCCGGCTGGCCGAATTCGTGCTGGCTGACGCCGCAGGGCAAACCCTTCCACACCGGCACCTATTTCCCGCGCCCGCAGTTCCTCGCCACCCTGCACGCCATCGAAAAGGCGTGGGTCGAAGGCCGCGCCAAACTCAACCAATTCGCCGAGGAGCTTTCTGCCCATGTCCAATCCGTCAGCCGACGGTCGCCCGACGCCGCCGATCTGACCAACGCCCCCGTACTGGCTGCGCAATATCTGACCCAGGCCCACAACCGCCAGTACGGCGGTTTTTCCAGCGGTACCCAGTTTCCCAACGAGGGCCACATCCTGTTCCTCATCGACCATTGGCGGCGCACCGGTGACGCCGACGCGCTAAAAACCGCGCTCCATACCCTCGACGCCATCGCCGCCGGCGGCATCCACGATCACGTCGGCGGCGGCTTCCACCGCTACACGGTCGACGTGAACTGGCGCACGCCGCATTTTGAGAAAATGCTCTACAATCAAGCACTTCTGATGCGATGTCTTGTGCAGGCCTGGGAAATCAGCGGCAACCCGACCTACAAACGCGCCTTTGAACGCTGCATCGAATACCTCGCCCGCGACATGACCGAAGCCGACGGCACCTTTGCTTCAGCCGAAGACGCCGACAGTTTGAACCCCGCTGGCCAGCGCGAGGAAGGTGCCTTCTACGCCTGGACCCCACGCGAATTCGCCGAATGCCTCGGTGCCGAAGCAACGCATTATGAACCCATCCTCGGCCTCGACCAACCGCCAACCCTCGAAGCCGGTGCCGTCCTCCACCTGACCCCCGGCCAACCCATGGACCCGGCCCTCGACCCGATCCTCGAGCGTCTCCGGCAATCCCGCGATTCCCGCCCGCGCCCGTTTCGCGATGGCAAAATAATCGGAGGCTGGAACGGCCTGATGATCCGCGCATTGGCCGAGGCCGGCATGGCGATGGACCGCCCGGATTGGATAAAAACCGCCGACAAAGCCTTGAAATCGCTTCTCAACCGCTTGGAGACCCCGACCGGCCTCGCCCGCCTGCACGCCGGGGGCAAACCGCTTGAAACCGCCAATCTCTCTGACCACGCGTGGATCGCGCTGGCCGCTCTCGCACTCGCCGACGCTGGCCAATCCGGTTGGAGTGCCAACCTGCCCGAAATGGCGCAAACCATCCTCGAAACTTTCATCAACGACAATCGCCTCGCCCTCACCCAGAACTCCCCCCTCGGCCCGGTGCTGGAAGCTGAAGACGGCGCAACCCCGTCAGGCGAATCCTCTGCCCTCGAGTTCTTTGCGCTCCTCAACCACCGCCAACCCGACCTCGCCCGTCAAACGCGAGCAATCGCACTAAAAGACGCAATCTCCGGCCCCATCGCCGCCATGCCAATGATCCGCCTCACCGGCCTCTCGGCTTCGCAAATACTCGATTCGGAATCCGCCAATCTGCGCGTCTTCGCCGGTGGAGCACTCAAAATCCACCTTCGTCACAATACACTAACTCTTTGCATCACCCCAGGCTGGCATATCGCCGCCGAAAATACCCTCGGTCTTGCACCGCTCACCATCACTGGCGCGACCTTGCCCGAACCGTCGCATTGGCCCAACCCCTTGGGTGGCATTATTCCCGCCTATGTCGGCACATTGGCCTTGCCGCTTGGCGGCGGCACCATCGCCATTGCCGCGCAAGTCTGTTCGGAATCGCTCTGCCTTGCGCCGTTCAGCACCACCTTCCGGGTCCGGCAATGATCCGCGTCGCCCTGCTGGTGTTGGTCCTGACAGGCGCGGCCCAAGCCGAAACCATCGTCACCCCCGAAGCCTTTCAATCGCTCAGCCAAGGCAAAACCCTGCACTTCAATGCCTTCGGACAACACTTTGGTTCCGAACAATATTTCAATGATCGAAAGTCGCTGTGGAAGCCCGCCGAAGGCGATTGCGAATACGGCTACTGGTTTCCCCAAGACCAGCAAATCTGCTTTGCCTATGAATCCTGGCCTGAACCGATCTGTTGGTTGTTCATCGACAGAAACGGCACCTATTTCGCCCGCCAATCCGACGATCCCGATGGAGCGGATGAAATCGAACTGGTCGCCAGCGACACCGAACCCCTCAACTGCCCCGGTCCAAGGACGGGCAGTTGATTGCAGGATGGGTGCTCGTACCTATCATTCGCCGAAATGCCTGGGCAAGGCCTTGGAAAGATGGCTGAAATCACCCACTCTACACTTTATCCTTCGCCACTACCCCCAACCGCCCATCGTGGAACTGTACTTCTAACTCGGCAAACTTCGCCGCCACAGTCCGACCAGCCACCACACCACCGCCGCCCCACACAATGGCAAACCCGCGTTTCAGCGTTGCGTCTGTTCCTAGCGTCGCCCGAGTCCGCTCCAACCCTTCCAAGCGACCGCGCAAATCCTGGATCCGAACGGAAACAGCCCGCTCCAAACGCTGCGACATGACCTCAGGGCCACCCCGCAACCCACTGAACAACCTTATTAATCCCGGCCCTAACCTGCTCGCTCGATCCTTCAAACGATCACGTTTCAGCGCTAAATCCCCGCGCAGCAGCCCCGGCCCAAAACTCCCGGCCCGCCCGCGTCCCAGCTCCACCCGCTTGCCCTGCACAAACCCCAGCAGCGCCCGTGGCAGCCGCAAGCGCAACTGATCCAGCCGTTGCGCCCTGTCCGCCACCAGCGCCTCGATCCGTGGCATGGCGCGCACCAAATCGCGCAGCCGCTGCCCCTTCACCTCCAGCACCCTTGCCAAACCCCGCACCCGCCGCGACTCCAGCCCGGCGACCACGCCCAGCAAATCTGCCCGAACCGGCACCGCCATCTCCGCCGCCGCCGTCGGGGTCGGCGCCCGCCGGTCCGAAACGAAATCAATCAGCGTCGTGTCGGTCTCGTGCCCCACCGCCGAGATCACCGGGATCACCGATGCCGCCACCGCCCGCACCACAATTTCCTCGTTAAACCCCCACAAATCCTCGATCGAGCCGCCACCCCGCGCCACGATCAGTACATCCGGCCTCGGCACCGGTCCGCCGGGCACAATTGCGTTAAACCCGCGAATGGCGTTCGCCACCTCACCCGCACATTTCTCGCCCTGCACCACCACCGGCCAGATCAGCACCGTTCGCGGAAACCGCTCGCGCAGCCTATGCAAAATATCCTTGATCACCGCCCCCGATGGCGAGGTCACCACCCCGATCACCTCTGGCAGATAGGGCAATGGCCGCTTGCGGGCAGCATCAAACAACCCTTCCGCCTCCAGCGCCTTGCGCCGCTTCTCCAGCATCACCATCAACGCGCCCAGCCCCGCCGGGGCCAGAGATTCGACCACCAGCTGGTACTTGCTCTGCGACCCAAAGGTGGTCAGCTTTCCGGTCGCGACAACCTCCATCCCCTCCTCGGGCCGCACCCGCGAGGCCCCCGCCACGCCCTTCCACATCACCGAGGCCAGAGCCGAGCGCTCGTCTTTCAATTCAAAATACAAATGCCCCGATGCGGGCCGAGAGACACGCGAAATCTCGCCGCGCACCCGCACATGGCCAAACTCGCCCTCGATCACCCGTTTCACGGCACCGGCAATATCGCTGACGGTGAACTCCGGCGCATTCACGCCCGGGTCCGGATCATCAAACAGGTCGGACATCGCGCCTCGCTTGCTCTTGGCTTTGCCCAACCCTAGAACGTCGCCACACACAGGCCAAGGGCGCAAATATGAACATCCTCCTCCTCGGTTCGGGCGGCCGCGAACATGCGCTGGCTTGGGCGATCCTGCAAAACCCAAAATGCGACCGCCTCATTGTCGCCCCCGGCAACGCCGGTATCGCCACCATCGCCCCGTGCCAAGCCATCGACCCCTGCGATGCCTCAGCCGTCCTCAACCTCGTCGCCCAAGAAAACATTACCTTCGTCGTCATCGGCCCCGAAGCGCCGCTCGCGGTTGGGGTATCGGACGCCCTGCGAAACGTCGGCATCCTCACCTTCGGCCCCTCGCAGTTCGCCGCCCAGCTCGAATCCTCCAAGGCCTTCACCAAGGAAATCTGCGACGCTTGCGCTGCCCCCACCGCCGCCTGGGCCCGCTTCACCGCCGCCGCGCCCGCCCGCGCCTACGTCCAATCCCAAGGCGCTCCCATCGTGGTCAAGGCCGACGGGCTGGCCGCTGGCAAAGGCGTTGTCGTCGCTATGACGCAGTCCGAAGCCCTGTCTGCCATCGACGCCATATTCACCGAGTTTTCCAAAGGCGCATTGATCATCGAAGACTTCATGACCGGCGTAGAAGCCTCATTCTTCGTCCTCACCGACTGCGTGAACGCCCTTCCCATCGGCACTGCGCAGGACCACATACCCGCCTTTGACGGCTACCACGGCCCCAACACCGGCGGCATGGGCGCCTATTCCCCCGCCCCCGTCCTGACCGACGAAATCCAGAACATCGCCCTCAACACCATCGTCATCCCGACACTCAAGGAAATGGCCCGCCGTGGCACCCCCTACCAAGGCGTGCTCTACGCCGGTCTGATGATCGAGAACGGCCAGCCGCGCCTCGTCGAATACAACGCCCGCTTCGGCGACCCGGAAGCACAGGTTCTGTGCATGCGTCTGGGCGGCCAAATGCTCGACCTGCTGCTCGCCTGCGCGCAAGGCGACATCAGCCAATCCCGCGTCAACTGGGCCGACGATCACGCGCTCACTATCGTCATGGCCGCGAACGGCTATCCTGGCCGCTACGCCAAAGGCGAGGCTATTACCTTGCCCGAAATTACCGACCCGAAAGTGCAAATCTTTCACGCCGGAACCGCACGCAAAGACGCCAACCTCACCTCAAACGGCGGTCGTGTGCTCAATATCACCGCGCGCGGCGACACCCTGCAAGCCGCGCACAAACGGGCCTATGAAACCATTGCCAAAATCAACTGGCCCGGCGGGTTCTATCGCAAGGACATCGGCTGGCGCGCGCTCTAACACCCCACTTCGGTCAAACTCTCCGGCCCGCCAAACGGACCGACATCGGCGAACTCCAGCCCCGTGCTACCCGACCTGACCGCCATGATCCTGTCCCAGTCGGCATGCGCCAGCATAAGCACAGGTTGGCCGTCGCAGTCGCGCACAAAACTGGAAATATAGTCTTCGCCCAGCCGATGGTTGCTCAACCCGCCCGCCCGCGCCCATTCTACCAATTTGCCGCCGCGCATGCTGACAAACTTCAGAACACCGCGAATATGCGGCGTCTCGACATAGGCAATGTCCAGCCGGCCGTCACCGTTGAAATCGGCAATGCCCGCAAGGGCCAGCCAGCGGCGCGCCGTGCCGATATTCGGTGTCGCCGCCAGTTTTTCCAGTCGACCCGCAATCAAGCCATAGACCGCAAGCGACGCGCCGGCGTCGCGCTGCGATTGCACGACAATCACTTCGTTGGTGCCATCGCCATCCAGATCGGCGATGCGCGGCGCCAAATCTTCAAACACCTCGTCCTCGGGAAGAATGAGCGCCAATTCGCACGGGCCTTGGTCTTGCGTCGCCACCCGCAGCCCGCCAGCCTCAAAACGGTCGCCGAAAACACCGTGCTGATAGCGGTCGGTCGCATCGGAAAAGCCGGCCCAAAGAATGTCACCGCTCGCGGCTGTTGCCTCGCCCGTGTGCATTGGCGGCGGCGGATATTCGCAGCCAAGCGCCGTTGTTGCGGCCAACCAACCGCAGACCAAGACCGCAAGTTTCATATCTGCTTTTCCGGCATGTTCACCACCAGCCCGTCCAGCGCATCGCTGACCTTCAACTGACAGGTCAGCCGCGAGCGCAACGCATCCGGCTTCCAGGCGAAATCGAGCATATCCTGCTCCATGTCGTCGCGCGGCGGCAGCTTTTCGACCCAGCTTTCATCGACATAGACATGGCAGGTCGAACAGGCACAGGCACCGCCGCAATCGGCCTCGATGCCGGGGATGTTGTTGTCGCGCGCGCCCTCCATCACGGTCATGCCGCTGGCCACGTCCACGACATGGGTCTTCCCGTTGAACTCGATATAAGTGATTTTCGCCATTGCCCGCCCCTCAGCCGCGGACCATCTAACCCAAGCGCCCGCGCTGTTCCAGATGGATTGCGCCGCGCGCCGCATTCCCGCCACGGAACAATTGCGTATTCAAGGCAAATGTTCTATCTTCGTTCCATGCCGCAACGCCCAGATTGGCCACGCACACCTTCGGCCATCCCGCACATCCTGCTGGACCGCCCGCCTGCCGGAGCAATCGTCACGGTTGCCGGGCTGGTGTTGGTGCGCCAGCGCCCCGGCACCGCCAAGGGGGTGATCTTCATTTCGCTGGAAGATGAAACCGGCGTCGCCAATGTTGTGGTCTGGGCGAAAACCTACGAGAAATTCCGCCGCGCCGTGGTGGCGGGCCGGATGCTGCGCGTCACCGGCGAGGTGCAGCGCGACGGCATGGTCGTCCATGTGATCGCCCGCCAGATCGAGGATATATCTTGGATGCTGGACGAACTGGCCCGCGGCCGCACTGCCTGATCCCTGATTACTGATTACTGATTCGGATCCAGCGCCACAAACCGGCCCTCGCCCTCGCGCCGCACCAAAAGCAGAATCGAGGTGCGACCGGCCTCCTGCGCCGCCTTCAGCCGATCCATCACATCGCTCGGGCTCTGCACCGGCTGCTGGCCCATCTCGACGATCACATCGCCCGCCGCCACACCTTTTTCATTGGCTTCCGACGTCGTGTCTACCGCCGTTACCACCACGCCCCGGATGTCTTCGGGGATGTTGTATTGCGTGCGCAATTCGTCGTCCAAGCCCGAAAGCGTCATGCCCAGCGCCACCTGCGCCACTGGCGGCGTGGTTTCATCGACCGTGGCAACCGCGGTTTCACCCTCTTCCAGCCGCCCCAACATCACCATCAGCGTCTCAATCTTGCCGTCGCGAAACACTTCAACCGGCACGGCAATGCCAATCTCGGCCTCACCGACCAACCGCACCAATTCGCGGGTATCGGCGATTTTGACCCCGTTGAACGACAGGATAACATCGCGCGATTTCATCCCCGCATCCAAGGCCGGCCCCGGCGGCACGTCGGTCACCAATGCGCCACGCGTCTCCACCAAACCCAAAGCATCAGCCAGATCGGCCTCGACGTTCTGAATGCGCACCCCCAGCCAGCCGCGCCGGGTCTCGCCAAATTCCTTTAACTGGGCAACAACCGGACTGACGACCGCGGCCGACATCGAAAACCCGATGCCAATCGAACCGCCGTTGGGCGACAATATCGCCGTATTCACCCCAATCACTTCGCCCGCCATGTTAAACAAGGGTCCGCCGGAATTGCCCCGGTTGATCGCCGCATCGGTCTGAATGAAATCGTCGTAATTGCCTTCCAGCTCGCGGTTGCGCGCCGAGATGATGCCCGAAGAAACCGAAAAACCCTGCCCCAGCGGGTTGCCCACCGCCAAAACCCAGTCGCCAACCCTGGCAATGTCGGAATTGCCAAACAAGACAAACGGCAAAGGCGTCGCGCTTTCGACCTTCAACAAGGCGATGTCGGTTTTCAGATCGACCCCCACTACCGTTGCCGCCAATTCGCGGCCTTCGAACAATTCCACCACAATCTCGTCGGCACCTTCGATCACATGGTTGTTGGTGACAACATAGCCATCTGCCGAAATCATGAAGCCCGACCCCAAAGCCGACGTCTGTTGCGGCTGGTTGTTTTGCCCCTGCCGGTTCATGAAATCGTTGAAGAAATCTTCCAAGGGTGATCCCGGCGGCACAACCGGCCCCGGGCCGCTGTCCTGCTCGACCGCTGTCGTCGTGGTGATATTCACCACCGAGGGCGAAACCCGTTCCGCCAAATCGGCAAAACTTTCCGGTATCAATTGCGCCTGCGCCGGCAGAACGGCCAGAAACAGGCCAGCAACCACGGCAAACACTTTTGGCAATACGGAAATTATCACGTCGGTCGTTCCTTCTACGATGTCCGGGAATTGCTCCGGACCCATCTAGCGCAATTTGGTTAACGAATGATAAACCATGCGTTCGCTGAGGCAACCCAATACGCAACACATGCGCGTCATGGCGATGCAAATGCTGCCATCAGCACAAGTACAACCGGACTGGCGGCTTGTCCTCGCGGGCGATAACCTTTTTGGCCTCAAGGTCCAGCTGCACGCATTTGAACCACCAGCCCGCTGTCGCACCGCCGGGAAATATCGCGTCCGACAGCAGCGGTGTTACCCGCTTGCTCAACTCCGCCACCGTCATTCCTGGTCGCGCTTTGCTTATTTGCATCATCACAGCCCGTCGCATCTCGTTGTATTTGCGCGCTTCAACCCGGCGTGCCGGGCCCGGACTGGTAAAATTTTCGACCTCTACAAATTCCGCATTTTTCGCCATCAGCCGTTCCTCCCTGAAATACGCTCAGCGCCAGAATCCAAATATTCGGCAATTCGCAGCACCAATGCCAGCACGGTCGCCACAATCAGAACCCGCACCAGTTCAGCCAACATCTGGGCAGCCGGCATCGCCGCATCCACAGCGGGCACGATAGCCGTCAATTGCACCAATGCTTCGCCGAACAACAGCGAACTGTTCCAGACCGCGCCAATGACAAAGGCGACAATCGCCGCAACACCAACCGCCAACTAGTTGATTTCAAACATTTGCCCCTCTCACTTTTGCCCGACACCCGGTCCGCGGCGTGATTAACTATATACCGACCGGTCGGACAAGTTTGCCGATGTGAATGAGCGGGCTTGCGAACCGCCATTTGCTGAATTGCATCAACCTGTAATTCTGATGCCCCGCGACCATGCCCTAATGCCGCGCCAGCCAGATCAGCCCGACACCAAACGCCACCGCGATCAACCCCAGCAGCCGCAGCCGGTCAACCGGCGTGCGCCTGATCATCTCCAGCATGTCGCCCAAACGCGACGGGGCCAGTGCAAGCACCAGCCCCTCGATCACCGCCGTCAGGCCAAGGCCCAGCAGCAGATCATTCAGCATTGACCGCCGGTTCCACCGCTGCAGGTGCAGCCGGTTCCACCGGTCGCCCGTCGCTGTTGCTCAAGAAATCAAAGAACTCGCTGTTGGGCGAAATCACCAAAGTCGAATTCCCGCCTTGCAGCGATTTCTCATAAGCGGTCAGCGAGCGATAAAACGCAAAGAACTCCGGATCACGCCCAAAAGCCTCGGCAAATATCGCGTTGCGCTTCGCATCCGCTTCGCCGCGAATGATGTCGGCGTCGCGTTGCGAGGTTGACACCAGTTCCAGCGACGACCGGTCGGCCTGCGCCCGCACCTTCTGCGCCGCCTCGTTGCCGCGTGCCCGCTCGTCGGTCGCCAGCCGCTGGCGCTCGGCCTGCATCCTGGCAAAAGTCGCCGCCAGGTTCTGCTGGGGCAAATCGGCCCGCCGGATGCGCACGTCGATAACCTGGATGCCCAGCGACGTCGCCTTGATCACGGCTTCATCGCGGATGCGCAGCATCAGGGCCTCGCGGTCCTGGCTCAGCAAGGCGTTGGAATTGACCGACCCCAGAACTGCCAGCATGCTGTTGATCAGAATCGAATCCAGCCTCTGCTCGGCCTGGGCAATGCCGCCCGAACCAATCGCCTCGCGGAACTTCACCACATCGGCAATGCGGTAGCGGGCGAAAGCATCGACCACCAGACGGCGGTCATCCAGCGGCGTCACTTCTTTGGGCTGGGTATCCAGCGACAGTATCCGGTCGTCGTACTTGACAACCTGCTGAATGAACGGAACCTTGAACCCGACCCCCGGATCCGCGATCACCCGCTGCACTTGGCCAAACTGCAAGACCAGTGCCTTTTCGCGCTCGTCGACGGTAAATACCGTTGAGCGGATCAGCACCAGGGCGACCACGACCAGCGCGATCCAAAGTTGTGAACGTCTCATTGGCCTGCTCCTGTATTGCGCTGCAATTCATTCAGCGGCAAATAGGGCACGATGCCCTGACCCGATCCGGTCACGCTGTCGTCAATGATGATCTTGTTCACCGAACCCAAAACCCGCTCCATGGTTTCCAGATACAACCGCTTGCGTGTCACCGCCGAAGCCTTGGCATATTCGTCATAGACGGAAATGAACCGCGCCGCCTCGCCCTCGGCAAGGTTCACGACTTGCGCGCGATAGCCTTCGGCCTCCTGCAGCAACTGCGCTGCCTGACCGCGCGCTTCCGCCAATGCCCGGTTGGCATAGGCATCGGCCTGTTTTTCCAGCGTATCACGCTCCTGTTCGGCTGCCTGCACGTCGCGGAAACTGTCGATCACTTCCTCGGGCGCGTTGATCCCCTCAAGGTTCAACCGCACAATCGCGACGCCCGACTGATAATTGTTCAGCGTCGTCTGAATCAGTTCTTCGACTTCCTGCTTGATCAGGTCGCGGTCCCTATTCAGGATCGGGGCGAAATCCGAGCGGGCAATCACTTCGCGCATCGCCGATTCCGACACGGCACGAATGGTTTCCTGCGGCTCGGCCAGATTAAAAAGATACAGTTTTGGGTCGCTGATGTTCCACACCACCTGAAACCCGATATCGACGATATTCTCGTCGCGCGTCAGCATCAGCCCCGAACCATCGGTGGTGCCGACATCTTCGATATTCTCGTTGGTGACCAAGATGATTTCCTTGGTAATCACTGGCCAAGGGGCAAAGTTCAGCCCCGGATCACCAATCGACGAGAACTCGCCAAAAAACAGCTCGATCGACCGTTCGTTCTGCTGCACCTGATAAAACGAGGCGAAAGCCCACAATCCCACTGCCGCCACAGCAACCAACCCTATCGCGCCACGGCCAAACCCGCCGCCGCCTGAACCGCCATCAACCGGCCCGCCGCCACCCACGCGGGTGCGACCGCCCATCAGCACGCGCAACTGCTCCTGGCCCTTGCGCACGATCTTGTCCAGATCAGGCACCGGCCCGCTTTGCCCCGGCCGGTTGTTGCCCTGATTATTGCCCTGATTGCCGCCCCAAGGGTTGTTCTTGCCCTTGGGCTTGTCGTCCTCGTTGTCGCCACCGCCACCCCAGGGACCACCGCCGTTGTTATTGGCCATTTGCCTGTATTCCTCCCAAGTCGCCATATTTGGCGCTGTTGCCCATGAACCTGCGCATTCACCGCAAAAATTCAAGGTGTTAAACGCATTCGTAACCGTGTCGTTGCTCCAGGATGGGTGATTTCACCAATCATGTCGGCGTCCCCGCACCTCTGTCACTCGACTCGCGCATCGTCACCAGCTCTTCCGCAGCTGTCGGGTGCACGGCGACGGTGCGGTCGAAATCTTCCTTGGTCGCCCGCATCTTCACCGCAATCGCCGCCATCTGGATCATCTCGGCCGCATTCGGGCCAACGATATGGCAGCCGAGCACCCGTCGCGAAGCGGCATCGACCACCAGTTTCATCAGCATCTTGTCACGCTTGCCGGCAAACTGCGTCACCATCGGCCGGAAGGCGGTCTTGTAGATCACCACCTCGCCGCGCGCCCGCGCGGTTTCCTCGCTCAACCCGACAGTCCCGATTTCGGGCCGGGTGAACACGGCGCTGGCGACGTCGGCATGATCCATCGGCACCGGATTGCCGCGAAACACTGTCTCGACAAAAGCCGACGCCTCACGAATCGCCACCGGAGTCAGCGCGATCCGGTCAGTCACGTCGCCGACAGCAAAGATCGACGGCACGTTGCTCTGCGACCATTGATCGACCGCAACCTCGCCGCGCGCGCCCAGCTTCACGCCCGCTTCCGCCAGACCCAGCCCGGCTGTATTCGGTGCCCGTCCGGTCGCCACCAGCACGCAATCCGCCATGACCCGCGACCCATCGGCCAATGTCGCCTCCAGCGCGCCATCCTTGCGGGCAATCGCCGCTACATTGCCGCCAGTCCGCAAATCGATGCCGCGCGAGATCAGCGCCGCCCCCAGATGTTCGCGCACATCGCCGTCAAAGCCGCGCAGAACCTGCGCGGCCCGCGCGACCTGGGTCACCAGTGATCCCATGCCGTGCAGGATGCAGGCGAATTCGCAGGCGATGAACCCGCTGCCCAGCACCAGCGCGCGCGTCGGCAAATCCGGCAACTGGAACATCTCGTTCGAGGTCACCGCCAGGTCCGCCCCCGGGAACTCCGGCCGCAGAGGATGCCCGCCGGTGGCGACCAGGATATGCTTGGTGCGGAAGGTGTCCCCGCCCGCCAGCCGCACCTCATGCGGGCCACTGACTGTGGCCCGAACCGGAAACACCTTGGCGCCGGCCTTGTCGACCGCTTGCCGGTAGACGGTTTCCAGCCGGATAATCTCGATGTCCTTGGTGGCGATGAACCGCTTCCAGTCGAAACTGCGCGGCCCGACGCTCCAGCCAAACGCCTCGGCTTCCTCGAACATGTCGCGAAACCCCGAGGCATAGACCATCAGCTTTTTCGGCACGCAGCCGCGCACCACGCAGGTGCCGCCAAAGCGGTATTCCTCGGCAATGCCGACCCTTGCCCCCCCCTGCGCTGCCAAACGCGCCGCCCGAACCCCGCCCGAGCCGCCGCCAATCACGAACAAATCGAAATCAAACGCCACTTTCATTCCTCGTCCGGGTCAAACAGCCCGGTTTCAATCTCGGCAAGCGCCGCGTCATCCTCCAGATCCAGCACCAGCGTCTCACCCGTCGGCTTGCCGACAATCACAATATCCGCGGTGTCGATGAACAAGCCGTTTTCCACCACACCGGGAACCTGATTGATCAACAGGCTCAAGGATGGCGGGTTATTGATCCGCTTCAAATGCAAGTCCAGAATGTAATTGCCGCCATCGGTGACGAATGGCTCGTCGCGATTCATCCGCAACGCCACATGCCGCCCCAAAACGTCGGCACCTTCCAGCATTTCCTCGACAATGCTTTTGGTCGCCTGCCAGCCGAACTGAATAATCTCAACCGGTAACGGAAATGCCCCCAAGGCCTTGACCTGCTTGCTGTCATCACTGATCACGATCATCCGGTCCGACGCATTGGCGACGATCTTTTCGCGCAACAATGCCCCGCCACCACCTTTAATCAGGTTCAAACGCGGATCAAACTCGTCCGCCCCGTCCACCGTAATATCCAGCCAGCCGACATCGCCCAAAGTCACCAGCGGAATCCCCAGCTTTTCCGCCTGTTCCGCCGTCCGCTGCGAGGTCGGCACGCACGAAACCTTGAACCCCTCTTTCGCCACCTGCTCGCCCAACAGCCGCACAAACCAGGCCGCGGTTGATCCGGTGCCCAAACCCAAACGCATGCCGGGTTCGATAATTTCCAACGCCCGCGCCGCGGCGGCCTTCTTCGCCACTTCAAAGGGCGTTAATTCGTTTGATGTTGGCATAAGCACCCTCGCAAAAACCGGAATCCTCCGGCGAATAATTTCTCAATCCGCACCGATAGCGCGCAAGATTGCAACCCCTTGCCGCAAAACCCCGCGTATCGCGTCGGTTTTGTCAGGATTTTTGGCCCTGAATGCCGCAAACAGGGCACCAAATCATCGGGCGTCCCATGTTCCTTTCCATATTCGACATTTTCAAGATCGGCATCGGTCCATCCTCATCTCACACCATGGGCCCGATGATTGCAGCGGGCCGATTCCTCGACAAATTGCGCGACGGCCGTGACACGGTTCCCGGTTCGGGCAAACCCACGCATCTCACCTGCACGCTGCACGGCTCGCTCGCCTTCACCGGCAAAGGCCACGCCACCGATCGCGCCATCACCCTTGGCCTCGCCGGATTTGCCCCCGCCACCTACGACGCCGCCAAAGCCGACCTCGCCCTCGCCATGATCCGTGAAACCCACCAAATCCACGCCAAAGCCCTCGGCACCCTCACTTTCAACCCAGATTCCGACCTGATCTTTGACCGCAAACAAGCCCTGCCCGGCCACGCCAACGGCATGGTGCTGCGGGCATTTGATGATCGCAACCAGCTGGCCATGTCGGAAACCTACTATTCCGTCGGCGGCGGTTTCGTGGTGACCGAACGCGAACTCAGCACGCAATCAAAAGACAAGACCCCGCAAAACGTGCCCTACCCCTTCCGCAACGCCGCCGAAATGCTGGCAATGGCCGATGCCTCAACCCTCTCCATCGCCGAAATGAAACGCGCCAACGAGTCCGCCCACGGCACCCCCAACCTCGACCAAGGCATGGCCGATGTCTGGGCCGTGATGGAATCCTGCATCGACACCGGCTTGGCACTTGACGGCATCCTGCCCGGCGGCCTGAAAGTGCGCCGCCGCGCCATGGCCATTCACGCCAGCCTGCAAAAGGAACGCAGCCTCAACCAGCAGGCCCCCCATATCATCAACGACTGGATCTCGACCTATGCGATGGCGGTCAACGAGGAAAACGCCGCCGGTGGCCGCGTCGTCACCGCCCCCACCAACGGTGCCGCAGGAGTGGTGCCCGCCACCATCCGCTACTACCTCGACCACGTGCCCGGCGCATCGCGCCACCAAATCGCCGACTTTCTGCTAACCGCCTCCGCCATCGGCGGCCTGCTGAAAACCAACGCCTCAATTTCCGGTGCCGAAGTCGGCTGCCAAGGCGAAGTCGGCTCCGCCGCCGCCATGGCCGCCGCCGGCCTCTGCGCCATCCTCGGTGGCACCCCCGAGCAAGTCGAAAACGCCGCCGAAATCGCCCTTGAACACCACCTCGGCATGACCTGCGACCCCATCGCCGGCCTCGTGCAAGCCCCCTGCATCGAACGCAACGGCCTTGGCGCCATCAAAGCCGTCTCCGCCGCCTCACTGGCCCTGCGCGGCGACGGCCAACACCTCGTCAGCCTCGACGCCTGCATCGAAACCATGCGCCAAACCGGCCGCGACATGGACCACCGCTACAAGGAAACCTCGCTGGGCGGGCTGGCCGTCAACGTGCCGAATTGTTGAGCGCCTACTCACCCGCGTGCAGGACGTGGCGCGAATGCACCGGGCGAGCGGTCGCAACAGTGATGGAACGCGACAGCATTCGACCTGACGTTTTCATTCAGCCAACCCTAACAAGGCGATGGTCGCGCCAAACATGCACCCGCTTCAGCTGGGCATTTGCTGGTCAACAATGCCCGCGCTGCGGCCTCTTTTGCCCGCGCATCGGCTGCGGTAGCTTCGGCTGCACCAAGGTCGTTGTCGGCCACTGTCAATTGACCAGCGATGAAATCGGCAGCCAGAAAGGCAATCGCCGCTGCGGTGCCAAGCACCGCCGCCACGATCCAGCCATAGATCGGAATGAACGAGGCGACATATGCGGCAATACCCAGTGCGGTCGCGGCAACGATGGCAACTGCCAACTGCGCTCTCAGATTGTCAACTTTCCGTTGCGCAGCCGCAGCCGCGGCCTCCGCAAGACATCTCGTGCTGCGCATGGCATCCCACTGCGCGCAAAGTTCGGCGCAATTGTCTGAACTTTTGACATCACCGACCGTGATTGTTGTCGGACTTGAGTTTGAACCGGTCAACCGACCGCCGAAAAAGAAACCGGCCAGCGCAACGGCCGCCAACGCAACAATGATTACCGTCATTTTTTTGCTCCAAAGTTAGATGGCCCCATACAAATTTTAATCTCATGGTTACCGACGAGGCGGTTTCGAAATATAAACAACGACATACATGGTTTCGCTGGAATAGTCTACTTTTCGCGCCTTGGGCGAAGGACGTTCCGGCCAAGGCAATTTTTGTCCGCGCCACGCTAAAACTGCGCTGCGAAACCAGCCTCGCGAACGTGGTGCAGGCAACCCGGAAACGGCGTCACAACCCGATGCAACCGCCGCTTCTCCACCCGCGCGGGCAAGGCACGCCGCAGCGCCGGACAAGGCCTCGCCCCAAGTCCAGACCCCCTTCTTCTTGGCGCATATACGCACGCCTCCGCAATCCCGCCTGCGACCCTCGCTCTGGCACCCGCTGCCCCCACCTGCTAACCCCATCCCCATGAAACCAACTGCCCTCAACGGTATCCTGATGATGCTCGGCTTTGCCGCTTTCGGTCCGGTCATCGACGTTTTCGCCAAACTCGCCGCCACCGAAATTCCGGTCGCACAGGTTTCAGCCGCCCGTTTCCTCGTCCAGTCCGCCCTGCTTCTGCCCCTTGCCGCGCTGCTCGGCCACTTGCATCGCCCCGACCGAACCGAAACCGCCCTGCACCTTTTGCGTGGTGCCTTGGTCCTGACCGCCACGCTGCTCTTTTTCGGCGCGGTCAAATACATGCCGATAGCCGACGCCATCGCAATCTTCTTCGTCGAGCCCTTCATCCTGACCCTGCTCAGCAGCCTGATCCTGGGCGAAACCATCGGCTGGCGGCGCATCCTTGCCTGCTTGACCGGCTTTCTCGGTGCCATGCTGGTGATCAAGCCCAGCTTCACCGATTTCGGCTGGATTGCCGCCATGCCGATGGGCACCGCCTTCTGCTTTGCCTTCTATGTCATCCTGACCCGCCACATGGCCGGTCGCGGCCATCCTGTGACCTTGCAGGCTTATTCCGGGCTGGCGGCGACGCTGTATTCCCTGCCGGTTCTATGGTTGATGAACGGCAGCGGCCATCCGTTGCTCGACCCGGTCCTGCCCGATCTGCGCTTTGCGCTGTACCTCGGCGGCGTCGGTCTCGCCGCCACCATCGCGCATGTGTTCATCTCTTACGCTTTCACCTGGGCCCCCGCCGCCGTGCTGGCCCCGCTAGGCTATCTCGAAATCGTCACCGCCACCTTGCTTGGCTGGCTGGTGTTCGCCGATTTCCCCGACGGGCTTACCCTGATCGGTGTCGCCATCATCATCGCCTCGGGCCTGTTTGTGTTCTGGCGCGAGCAGATCACCGATACAAAGCTGCGATCGCTGCCGGCAACGCCGCAATAGGCAGCGTCACCAATACACCGCGCCGGTCAAAGCCGATGCGCACAAAGGAATCATCGCTGACGTTCGATGTGCCAATCCTGCCGCCCGGCTGCATCCGCAATCCCGCCACATTCCAGCGCAGGCCACGCGACACCAGCCCAACCACCGCAACCAGCGGAAACAGCGAAACCCGCGTTCCGACCGGCAGTTCCAGTTCCAGCTTGTCGGGGCATAAAAACGTCGCATCCTCTTCGCCAATCAAGATAATCTGCTTGTTTTCATAGGCCAAAAGCGCGCTGAACGCGGCTAGCGAATGGTCGGTGGCACCGCTCAGAAACCCCACCGCCAAAAACAGCGGCGCTGCAACCGAATACAGACATTTCTCGAAATCCGTCGTATCCTGTTCGTCGATCTGGTGGATTCTGACGCCCGAATTCAGCCAATTTTCGGTAATATCTATTGAATCCAAGTCACCCATGATCGCGTGGATCGGGTGGCCCAGTTTGGCAAGGGCATCGGCCCCGCCATCCGCTGCTATCGCAACCGGCCCGTGGCCGAGGGCGCGTTGAAGTGAAGAAGGCGAAACGGGTCCGGCCCCAACCAGTGTAACGATCGACGAAAACTTGTAGAGTATCTTGTCCATTGACCTCTGATTGCGCCTCGCGCGCCTCAGGTCAAGGCGGCAAACCGGAGTCGGATCAGACGTGCGTAACAATGTCCGGGATCAATTTCCCCGGTGAAGGAGCTGAAATGTCTGAAGCTGTCAAGAAACTGACCGTCTCGTATGGCGCGTTTTCCTGCACCCTGGAAGGGTTCGACGACCCGTTTCCGGTGATGAAAATGGTTGTGGATTACTTCCAGAGCCTGGCCGAACGCGATCCGAGCTTTGGCGCGCACCCCGAGCGCCCCGATGCCGATTACCTGCGCAATCTGGCGCAGCGCGGCACCAATCAGAACGTCGAGATTGAGACGCAGGAAAACGGCGTGATTCTGCGCCAGACCTTTGAAACCATGCCCGAAACTGCCGATGCGGTTGGAACGTCACGCGGCGCAAACCTGTCGCTCGTTCCGCGCCGCGAACCCGCAGAAGGTGCCGCCGTGATGGCTGCCGATTATGCCGACGAAATGTTCACCTCCATCGAGAGCAACGATTTTCCCAGCGAAATGCAACGGGCATTTCAGGACCAGCCGCAGGTCGCCAGCCAGCCGCCGTCCAACGATCCCTCCAGTGTCTATGACCGCGAAGAGCGTGCTCTGGAACGCCTTCTGAACGCCGCGCGCCTGCGTTCGGGCACCGAGCAGACCCTCGCGCCGGCCAACCCGATGTCGCAAATCAAGGAAGCCCTGCACGAACAGATGGATTCGCACCTGTTTGACGATGCCGCACCCTTGGAAGCCCTGCCCGACAGCGATCTGGTCACCGAATTGGTCGAACCCGAACTCGAAAAGGTCGAGATGATTGGCATCGGCACGCTGCCCGTTTCTGAACCAGAAACACCGCAAGATCACCAAAGTGACGTGGAAACGCATCCCGCGCCAGAATCGGGTGTGCCAGACTCCAGCGACGACGCTGAATTGACAGATTCCAACGGCACCCTCGCCATGACCGAAGCCGCCGAAACGTCGCAAGACACTGCCGTCGAAATGCCTGAAACCGTCGCTGCAGACGCCACCCTGCACGCCGTGCCCGACGAAGCGACCCTCGACCTCGAAGAACCGTCTGCTTCTGTCGCCGAACACATCGCGGAGACCGCAACCGAAACCGGGTCCACGCTCGACGTTGCCCCCGAAATGCTCGCCGATTTGATGACAAGCCAGACCGAGCCGCTTGTCAAAGAAGATTCCATGCGCGGCGAAGACGCCCGCGTCGCCGCAACCGATATTCCGGCACATGCCGAGGATTTCGCCGTGGCCGGGCTGACCCTTGACGTCGAAGCCCCGTTTGTTTCAGTCGTTGAACACGTCGTGGAAGCCGCCTCAGCACCCGGCGTTTCCCCCGAAATGCTCGCCGATGCGACCACAAGCCAGCCTGAATTGCCGGTCGAAACCGATATCGCGCACGCCGAAGAAACCGAAGTTGCCGCAACCGACGATCCTGCCGAATTCGACTGGAACGGCGGCAGAGCGCAACAGGTCGAGGACTCGCTGGCCGCACAAGATATCGACGACGAAACCGCCGCGGTGGCCGCCGCCCTGCAGCGCGGCCAAGTCAGCGTCCCTGTCGCTATGTCCCTGCTGGTGCTAGGCCCGGCCTTGATGGTCGTCAGCGGCGACGAAGCGGTGCTGGAGGAGGTCGAGACCTCCGACGACCAAAGCGACCAGAACCAAGACGCCGCTGCCCGCCGTCACATCGTCCGCACCCGCCCCGAAGTCGTCGATTTTGACTACAGCGCCGAAACTCGCCGCGCCCCAGCTGAACCGGCTTTCCCAGGCGAGGCCCGTCCCAGCGCCAGGTCCGAAGACTTCGACGAAGCCATTGATGCCGATGATACCGGCATCACGCTGGATAATTTTGCCCGCAAAGTCGGGGCAGCCTCGCTGCCGGAATTGCTCGAAGCTTCCGCCGCCTATGTCACCATCGTTTCCGGCCAGCCGCGCTTCAGCCGTGCCTCGATTTTGAACATGGTCGACGAACTGTCAAACGAACGCTCCTACACGCAGGAAGCGCGGATCAAATCATTCGGCAAACTGCTGCGCAACGGCTCGATCCTGCGCGTCGAAGACGGCAAATTCGCCATCTCGCATTCGGCGAAGTTCAACTACGAAGTAAAAATCTCCGCGTAACCCCTCACCTTTCAAAACACCCGCCGCGCCTGCAACACCCGCCCCAGCGCCGTCAGCCCAAGCGCGACGCTGAATATCCACGCCAAAACCGCATACCAATCGGGCAAAAGACAGGCCGCCACGTAAACCACAATCGTCTCGCTCGCTTCAACCAACCCGGTTGTGTAATGCAGCGACTTCTCGCCCCTGACGGTCGATGTCATCGCCCGCTTTTCCGCCATGATCGCATAAGACAAAAAGCTGGCGGCGTTGAGGTAAAAGATGAACAGCAAAACCACCGTCGGAATGGCGTTATTGGCAGGGTCGGCAAAAGCGAATCCCACCGGAATCGCGCCATAGAACACCATATCCATGACAATATCGAGGATGCCGCCAAAGTCGGTCTTGCCCCTGATCTTGGCCACACCGCCATCCAGCCCGTCGCACAACCGGCTGAGCAGAATAACAACCGCCGCGCTCACGAAAACATGCGCCGCGATCAGCACCCCCGCCAACAGCCCCAGCGCCGCGCCCGCCAGCGTCACCGCGTTCGCCGAAACACCTCTATCCGCCAATCTGCGGCTGATCCGGTTCAACACCGGGTCGATCCCTTTGCGAATGATTCCGTCAAGCATGTCGCGCCCCCGCGGCTTGATCTCACATGTAGGACGGGTGCTCCGCACCCATCACTCCGGCATATCACCACCCGGATCAACCTTGCCAATCCCCTTGAACACCGCCTTCAACGGCAACACCCAAAGCACGCCCAAAGCCACATAAACCAGCATTTCCAATACAACAGGCAGCCGCCCGATCCAGCCCATCATGCTCACCACCAGCACAATATAAACCGGCAGCCCGACGACCAGCACCAGCAAAGCCAACCCGCGCCTGCGTTTATACGACATCGCCATCAATCGGCAAACGGGTCGGTGACCAGAATCGTGTCTTCGCGTTCGGGCGAGGTCGACAACATCGCCACCGGGCAACCAATCAACTCCTCAACCCGTTTAACATACTTAATCGCCTCAGCCGGCAAATCCGCCCAGGACCGCGCCCCCGCCGTCGTCTCTTTCCACCCCGGCATCACTTCATAAACCGGCGCTACCTTCGCCTGCAAAGCCGCCGCTGTCGGCAGATAGTCGATCAAAGCACCGTCCAGCATATACCCAGTGCAAATCTTCAATTCCTCAAACCCGTCCAGAACATCCAGCTTGGTCAGCGCAATCCCCGCCACACCTGATGTCGTGCAGGTCTGCCGCACCAACACCGCGTCAAACCAGCCACAGCGCCGCTTGCGCCCGGTAACCGTGCCAAACTCGCGCCCGCGCTCGCCCAACTTGTCACCGTCTGCATCGAACAATTCCGCCGGAAACGGCCCTTCACCGACGCGCGTGGTATAAGCCTTCACAATCCCCAGAACGAAGCCAATCGCCCCCGGTCCCATGCCCGCCCCTGCAGCGGCGGCACCGGCCACGGTGTTGGACGAGGTCACAAACGGATAGGTGCCAAAATCCACGTCCAGCAACGCCCCTTGCGCCCCCTCAAACAAAATCCGCGCCCCCGCCTTGCGCTTTTCCGCCAGCACCCGCCAAACCGGCTGCGCATAAGGCAATATCTGCGGCGCAATCGCCACCAGCGCCGCTTTCAACCCCGCCCGGTCAATCTCGATCAAACCCAACCCGCGCCGCAACGCATCATGGTGCGTCAACAACCGATCCAACCGCGCATCCAGCGTCGCCTCATCGGCCAAATCCGCCACCCGAATTACCCGCCGCCCGACTTTATCCTCGTACGCCGGGCCGATCCCGCGCCCTGTCGTGCCAATTTTCGCCACCGAAATGCTCGATTCCCGCGCCCGGTCCAACTCGCCATGCACCGGCAAGATCAGCGGCGTGTTCTCGGCGATCATCAGATTGTCCGGCGATATCGCCACCCCCTGCCCGCGCAGCTTTTCCACTTCGGCGACAAAAGCCCAAGGGTCCAGCACCACGCCATTGCCGATCACGCTTAACTTGCCCGGCCGCACGATGCCCGATGGCAGCAGCGACAGTTTATAAACCGTCCCGTCAATCACCAGCGTATGCCCGGCATTATGCCCGCCCTGAAAGCGCACGATCACATCGGCGCGTTCCGACAGCCAATCGACAATCTTCCCCTTGCCCTCATCGCCCCACTGGGCCCCGACAACCGCGACATTGGCCATGCATATCTCCTTCAGTCACACAAACGGCCCCCGCGAGAATCCCGCAAGGGCCGTTACCATCTCTTATAGCAGTGAAAGACGATGCAAAACCGAAAATGACTCGTATGGCAAAAGGTGTTAAGTTCGATCCGTTCCATGAACGCGGGGGCTGCAATGGCGCGAATCGACTGGCTGATCGAAGGCGAATCCTTCGGCAACTGCAACTGCGACTATGCCTGCCCCTGCCAGTTCGAAGGGCTGCCAAACTACGGCGGCTGCGAAGGGTTCGAGGCGTTCCGCATCGACAACGGCCATTTCGGCGACACCCGCCTCGACGGGCTGAAAGCGGCGCTGATCTATGCATGGCCCGGCCCTATATTCGAGGGCAAAGGTTCGCTGCAACTGATCGTCGACGAGGCCGCCAACCCGGCTCAACGTGAAGCACTCACTACTATCCTGCATGGCGGTGAAACCGATGACGGTGCCAATCACTGGTGGGTATATGCATCGATGGCCGACACCCATCATCCGGTAAAATTTGCGCCAATTGCCCTCACCATCGATATCGAGCGCCGCCGCGCCAGCACATCGATCCCCGGCATTCTCAGCTCCGAAGGTCGCCCGATCGTCAGCCCGGCCACCGGCGGCGAACACCGGGTGCGCATCGACATCCCCGGCGGCATCGAATTCGACATTGCCGAAATCGGCAGTGCGTCGTGCAAGGCCAGCGGTGCCATCGGCTTTGAGTTGAACGATTCCTACGGCCAGTTCAACCGCCTCCGCCAAACCGGCGGCGGCGTTGTGCGCTGACCACGCGCAACCATGACTACCACCGGAAAATCTCGTACCGACTGGATGATCCGCGGACCCGAAATCGTCACCTGCAACTGTGACTATGGCTGCCCCTGCCAGTTCAACGCGCCGCCAAAAGACGAACGCTGCACCGCCATCGGTGCCATGCATATCGACCTAGGCCACTACGGCAATATTTCGCTCACCGGCCTGCGCTGGGTATCGCTCGCCGCCTGGCCCGGGGCAATCCATCTGGGCAACGGGGCGATCCAGCGCATCATCGACATCGGCGCCGACGAAGGCCAACGCACAGCCTTGCTCAACATCATGTCGGGAAAAGACAGCGTGCCGGGGACAACTTTTTTCGACGTTTTCGCCTCAATGATCGAAACAATCCACCCGCCCTTGTTCCTGCCCATCGAGTTTGAAGCCGACATGGAGTCTTGTGACGGTTTTTTTCGCGTACCCGGCGTGGTCGAGGCACGAACGCGTCCCATCCGCAACCCGGTCACTGGTACCGCCCATCACGCGAAAATCGTGCTCAGACATGGCTTCGAGTTCACAGAAGCCGAATGCGCCAGCGGCGACAGTACCACCAGCGGACTGATTGAGTTGAATGCGCAAGACCGTCACGCCCATCTGGCGATGCTGCATCTGACCGGCACGGGAATCGTTCGTTGACCGATACGGGCGTATTTGAACGCGCCGCCCGCAACGACCGAATTGTCGTGCTGGCTGCGCTGGCCGCGGCTTCAACGTTAGGCCTGTGGGCGACATTGCGCAGCGGCGATGCGCTGATGCACATAACCCAACTTGGCCCCTTTAACATTGCCAAAGCGACGCTGCTGTTCGTCATGTGGTGGAGCATGATGCTGGCCATGATGCTGCCCTCGGCGGCACCCGCCATTCTCACTTTCGCCGCGATGAACCGTAAATTGGCGGCACAGGCGAAACAAAAGCCAACGCTGCTCGCCTTCGTTGCAGGCTACGCCGCGATCTGGACCGTGTTCAGCCTCGCCGCCACCAGCCTGCAAGTCATCACCCACGACATCATCCCGCTCACCGGCATGATGGCAGTGGTCAGCGGATTGCTCGGCGGCCTGCTGATGCTTGCGGCCGGCATCTACCAGTTCACCCCGCTCAAAAACGCCTGCCTGCGGCAATGCCAGTCACCGCTGTTCTACTTTGCCCACCGCTGGCGAAAAGGCTCATCAGGGGCCTTCCGCATGGGCCTAGACCACGGCATCTATTGCCTTGGCTGCTGCTGGGTGCTGATGGGCCTGTTGTTTTACGGCGGCGTGATGCAGCCAACATGGATCATCGGCCTCGCCGCCTACGTTGCCGCCGAAAAACTGGCCCCGCCGCGACTGCGCATCAGCCGCTGGTCCGGCCTGATCCTGATCTTGTGGGGTGGGGCGACTGTCGCAGTCGCGCTGTGAGTGTTTGTTCTCTTCGCTTCGCGTGGTGAAGGAAGTGCCAGTCTCCCTTCTCCATTCATGGAGAAGGTGGCACGAAGTGCCGGATGAGGTGGTTCGGCTTGGCAATTCCCTCACCCGCCCTATCGGGCACCCTCTCCATGAATGGAGAGGGACAGCGCTGGATCAGAACCCTCTCAAAACGCCAAAAACCGCGCTTGCTTCACCTGCGGCAGCGCCGCGATCTCGGCCAAAGTCTCCGCCGACACCTTCTCATCCACCCCCAACAAGGCAATCGCCTCGCTACCCTTCGACGCCCGGCCCAAAGCAAACGTCGCGATATTGACCCCCAACAACCCCAGCTTGGTCCCCAATGCCCCGATATACCCCGGCGTGTCGCTGTTGGTAGTGTAAATCATATAAGGCATCGGTTCGGCCTCCAGGTTGATGCCCTTGATCTGGATGAACCGCGGCTTGCCATCAGAATAGATCGTGCCAGCGACCGAGCGCACGAACTCGCCGCAGGTCACAATCAGCCGCACATAAGACCCAAACGCCCCCTGCGCATCCTTGCGCGTTTCGGAAATATGCACGCCCTTTTGCCGGGCAATGATCGGCGCATTCACCATATTCACCGTGCCCTCACCAACCAGCGGCGTCATCAGCTTGGCGGTCAAAGCACAGACCAGCGGTTTCAAATTCAACTCCGCCACCTTGCCGACAAACTCGATCTCGATCTCACTGATTGCCGAATCCGTCACCTGCCCGGCGAACGAGCCCAAGACTTCGCACAGCTCGATCCAAGGCTTCAAAATCGGCGCTTCCGCCGCCGTCACCGACGGCGCGTTCAAGGCGTTGGAAATCGCCCCGCGCATCAGATAATCCGACATCTGCTCGGCCACCTGCAACGCCACATTCTCCTGCGCCTCGTTGGTTGAAGCCCCCAAATGCGGCGTGCAGACCACGTTCGGCAACCCAAACAGCACGCTGTCTGTAGCAGGTTCCACCGCGAACACGTCAAACGCCGCCCCCGCCAGTTGCCCCGATTTCAGCGCTTCGGCCACCGCGGCCTCATCCACCAATCCGCCGCGCGCACAGTTGATCAGCCGCGCCCCGTGCTTGATCTTGGCAATCCGCTCGCGCGACAGGATGTTGGCGGTCTTTTCGGTCTTGGGCAAATGCAACGTAATAAAGTCCGCCCGCCCCAAAAGCACGTCCAGATCGTCGATCTTCTCGACCCCCATCTCTTGCGCCCGCTCGGCGCTTAGAAACGGATCAAACGCCACGACTTTCATCTTCAAGCCCAAAGCCCGTGACGCCACCACCGACCCAATATTCCCCGCCCCGACCAAACCCAAAGTCTTGCCGGTGATCTCCACACCCATGAAGCGCGACTTTTCCCACTTCCCCGCCTGGGTCGAGGCATCCGCCGCTGGCAATTGCCGCGCCACCGCGAACATCATCGCAATCGCATGTTCCGCCGTGGTGATCGAATTGCCAAACGGCGTGTTCATCACCACAATCCCCTTGGCCGAGGCCGCCGGAATGTCGACGTTGTCGACCCCGATCCCGGCCCGCCCAATGACCCGCAGCCGCGTCGCCTTGGCAATCAGTTCCGCCGTCACCTTGGTGGCAGACCGAATGGCCAAACCATCATAGTTGCCAATGATCTCGGCCAGCCTCGCCGGGTCTTTGCCCAGTTTTGGCTGAAAATCCACCTCGACCCCGTTGTCGCGGAAAATCTGCACCGCCGCGTCGGAAAGTTCGTCTGAAATCAATACTTTAGGCATATCTCTCTCCCGCTGCCCCGGACTTGATCCGGGGCCTCCTGTAATGGAAATCACAAACCGGCTTTGATACCGTCAAAAGCCCAATCCAGCCAAGGCACCAGCGCCACAATGTCGCTGGTCTCTACCGTGCAACCGCACCAGATCCGCAACCCCGGCGGCGCATCCTTGTAGCCGGCAATGTCAAACGCCGCGCCTTCGGTTTCCAGCACCTTGACCATCCGCTTGACGAATTCCCGCTGCGTCGCTTCATCCAGCGCCACAAACGCCGAATCGACAATCCGCAAACACACCGACGTATTCGACCGTTGCTCCGGCACCGAAACCATATTCTCAACCCAAGCCGTCCGCTCCACCCAGCCCTGCAACGCCGCGAAATTCGCCTCCGCCCGCGCCCGCGTCGCGCTCAACCCCCCCAGACCTTCCATCCAGTCCATCGTGTCGATCGCATCGGCCACGCACCACATCGAGGGCGTGTTGATCGTCTCGCCGACGAATATCCCCTCGATCAGCTTGCCGCCCTTGGTCAGCCGGAAAATCTTCGGCAATGGACGCGGTGGCACATATGACTCCAGCCGCGCCACCGCGCGCGGCGACAGCACCAGCACCCCGTGCCCGCCTTCGCCGCCCATGGCTTTTTGCCAGGAAAACGTTGTCACATCCAGCTTGGCCCAGTCCAGATTTTGCGCAAACGCCGCCGAGGTGGCGTCGCAAAACGTCAGCCCCTCGCGACCCGCCGCAATCCAGTCGGCATTCGCTACCCTTGCC
>JANMOK010000137.1:0-8914 GCA_031369165.1 Paracoccaceae bacterium | reverse complement strand
CAACGCCCGAGGCGATGAAGTTGTTGATCTGGTCCAATTGTTTGGCCACATCGTTTTGCGCGTCTTCGATCTGCACGCCGTGGCCACCAGCATCGGCCGACGCCTGGATACCGTTGCGCAGTACCGTCAGAAAGTTGTCGTCAAACAGCGCCATCGAAACGCCAATATTGGCGGCCATTGCCGAAGTCGACATCAGGGTCATCAGGCCAGCGGCCATCAGGATCTTTTTCATTTACTTCCTCCACTAGCAGTGTCCGGCACACCTTATCCTTCACCGGAAACCCTTTCGGGCTATTCTCCAAATCGACCCGTCAGGCGGCAGCCTGGGCTAGTTGCGATTTGATGAATTCCATTGATTTCTTCACCGCTCCAGCAAGATCGGGCAGGTTATGCACCTCGCTTGCGAAAGGCTCATACGACATCGGCACGCTAACACCAGCGTGCAGCAAATCTGCGATCTGACCGACGTTATTGATCCGATCCGCGCCGTCGACCAACACCCGGTGCTTGTCCAACATTTCGCCGACCGTAACGTTGCCGTCGGTAACGCCCGAAATATGAACCAAACCGGTATGCTCGGGGAACATCTTGCCGTTCCCGGCCAGATAATGGTGGAACGTATCGTGCACCAGTTTGAACTTGCCGCTCAGGCCCAAGGCCTCAATCGCATCGACCGCTTCCGACTTGTGGCGCAGCGAACAAATTTCAAAGCCCAAGGGTTCGACCAAGCCCAACAATCCCCGTGCGGCCAGTATCGGCGCTAATTCCTTAAGTGAAACCCGCAAATTCGCTTGCCGTTCGCCATTGGCCAGCCCGGTGCCGTCGTTCTTCGGCACGAATACCAGCGCCTCGGCCCCGCAGGCTTGGGCGTAATCGGCCAGCTCAATCGCCTCGGCTTCCCGCGCATCGGTCCATTCGTTGAATCGTTGCAAGCCATTGATCGACAGAATGCGAATGCCGTGCTTCTGCGCCAATGCCTTGACGTCGCCCGGCTTGGTGCCATCCAGAATCGCATTGCCCGCGATGTCATTGCGAATTTCGACCGCATCCACACCCAGCGATTTCGCCATGCCAAAGAACGCTTCCAAATTCATTTTTGGTGCGGTCATATGATTGAACGCAAAGACTGGTTGACCAGCATGCATGAACAAGAAACTCCCTAGGACCCCGAATCTGTTTAATGCCCAGTTCGGTTGTTGTGCATTGCATTGCGACCGAAGGCCGCGTTGGTCAATCCAGATTCAAATCCAACACATGGCTTTCGTGATAGAAAACACTCAAAGCCGATGATGTTATTGCATCATTCTTTCAAATACTCTCGGCAGTATACAAACTTAGCGGCAGAAATAATTGCCCCGGCGTATCTGCCGGGCCGTTCTTGACCGCGTTGACCATCATGCCAGTCAACTCGCGGCACAGGCTGGCCAAAGGCGTGCCAATGACCAAGGTGATAATCCCATCGGCCAGCGCCGCTCGGGTCATGCTGGTCAATTCGTTGACCACCACTTCCAGTTTGTGCGCCCGGTTTTCCTCGCGCAACGCGGTGATCGCCCCTTCCATGCCGCCGCCCGCACAATAAAACCCAACCAAATCCGGATGCCGCGCCAACAAATCCAGCGTAGCCTCATAGGTCAGTTGCCGGGTCTCCAGATTAACCAGCGTATCCAGAATCTCGAAATTCGGCGCATGCTGGCGGAAATAATTGCGAAACCCCGTCTCGCGCAATTCGTGCCCGTGCCAACGATGGCCGCCAACAAAAATCGCCACCTTTCCAGGCCGTTTTGCCCCCTTGGCAATCATCCACGCCGCCGTCCGACCGACTTTCAGATTGTTCAGACCAACATAGCTTTCCCGCACCCCGGCGGCAAAATCCGACAACAGCGAAAACACCGGCACGCCCTTGGCTCGCGCCGTCATCACCGCTTCGCTGACCTGATGGTGGTCGATTGCAGGCAAGGCAATCGCCTGCGCCCGTGGTATCATCGCCAAGATTTTCTCAGAAATTTCGGCAGGCGTTGGCGTCACCAAATAGTTCAAGATCAACCGCCCGCGAATATTCGGCACCGAACGGACGGCGCTTTCAACCTCGATGGCGAAATTCTGGTAAAATTCCTGCTTTTCCTTTTGCAGGATCACACCGAATGTGAACTCCGGTAAATCCTGATACAGCCGTTGCTGGATCAAACTGACAGCGTGATAGCCAATCGCCCCCGCCGCCTCAAACACGCGCCGTGCGGTTTCCTCGCGCACCTTGTGCCGCCCGTTCAACACCCGATCAACCGTGGCAACACTGACGCCTGCTTTTTCCGCCAGATCGGCTATTGTTGGTCTCGATGCCATGCGATTCGCTCCGTCTTGCAAAGGCCTTATCATCGCAAATGATAGTTTGTGCAAGTTTTTGATAGATTACCGCAAAACTAACTTGAGAGAATCTGTGGAACGCTGCATATGACCGCCTAAACCTCGTGGGAGGGTTCACCATGCCAGTTGTAAAACGCGACTACAGCCTTTTGGGCGATCAAGCCGAGGCGGCCCTGCAAAAAGGCCTGACCTCTGCCGAATGGTATCACACCGAGGTTGCCCGCAAGGATATGAAAGAGCTGATGAAACGCTCTGACCAACCGGCGATCCGCGACACCATCATTTGGCTCGGTTCGATGATCGTGCTGGGCGGCATCGCGGCCTATCTCTACCCCAGCTGGTGGTCGCTGCCATTCTTCCTAAGCTACGGCGTGCTTTATGGCTCGGCGTCCGATTCGCGTTGGCACGAATGCGGCCACGGCACCGCCTTCAAAACCCAATGGATGAACAACGCCGTCTACCAAATCGCCTGCTTTATGGTCATGCGCAACCCGCCCGCTTGGCGCTGGAGCCATACCCGCCACCACACCGACACCATCATCGTCGGGGCCGATCCCGAAATCGTACTGATGCGCCCGCCGGTCCTGTTCCGCCTTGGCCTCAATTTCTTTGGCCTGCCCGACATTTGGAACGCAGGCAAAGACCTGATCCGCAACTCCTTCGGCATCCTAGAACCGCAGCAAGCCACTTTCATCCCCGAAATGGAAAAGCCCAAGGTCTTCCTCGTCGCCCGCATCTGGTTGGCCATCTATGCCGCCACCATTTTCACCGCGATCTACACGCAATCTTGGCTGCCCCTGCTGCTCATCGGCCTGCCGCGCCTCTACGGTGCTTGGCACATGGTTTTGTGCGGGGTGATGCAGCATATCGGCTTGGCCGAAGACGTGCTCGACCACCGGCTCAACAGCCGCACGGTCTATATCAACCCGATCAGCCGTTTCATCTACTGGAACATGAACTACCACGTCGAACACCACATGTTCCCGATGGTGCCCTACCACGCCCTGCCAAGGCTGCACGAGCTGATCAAACACGACCTGCCCGCGCCTAATACTTCAATCTGGAACGCCTATTCCCAAATCATCCCGGCAGTCTTGCGTCAGTTGAAAAACGAACGCTGGTTCATTAAACGCGAATTGCCGCCCAGCGCCAAACCGTATCGCCCCGAATTCCACGGCGACATCATGCCAGGAGTGCCCGCCGAATGACCCAATGGATCGAAGCCTGCGCCGCCGGTGAAGTTGATGAAGAAGACGTCATGCGCTTCGATCACGGCGGTAAAACCTATGCCATTTACCGTTCGCCCGACGACGAATACTTCGCCACCGATGGGCTGTGCACCCATGAAAGGGTGCATTTGGCCGATGGTTTGGTGATGGATTACATCATCGAATGCCCCAAACATAACGGCCGGTTTGATTATCGTTCGGGTGCTGCCAAAGGCGCGCCGGTCTGCATCAACCTGCAAACCTACAAGGTCAAAGTTGAGGGCGGCAAAGTCTTGATCGAGCTGGCCTGATCCATGCCGGGAATTGTCATCATCGGCGCAGGCGAGTGCGGTGCAAGGGCCGCCTTTGCCCTGCGCGAGCGTGGCTTTGCCGGTGACATCACGCTGATCGGCAGCGAAATCCACGCCCCCTACGAACGCCCGCCCCTGTCGAAGGAAATTGAAAACGGCGTGGTTCGCCACAAGATCATCGCCACGCCGGAACAATGCGCCGACGCCAAAATCACCCTGAAAACCAACATCACCGCGACCGCGATAAACCGCACCTCGCAGACGGTATTCCTCTCAGACTCAACCACCCTGCAATACGACAAACTCATCCTCGCCACCGGTGCCCGCCCACGCCCGCTGCCTTTGGCAGACGGCAAGCCGGTGCTCTACCTGCGCTCAATCGAAGATAGCCAAGCCATTCTCGGTGGCCTCGATGCGACCCAACATCTGGCCATCGTCGGGGCTGGCTTCATCGGCCTCGAACTCGCCGCCACCGCCCGCAAACTTGGTGCGAACGTCACTGTGATCGAGGCCCTGCCCCGCCCAATGGGCCGCGCCGTGCTGCCGGAAATCGCCGACATCATGGCCGCGCGGCACAAGGCTGAGGGCGTGGAAATCCTCTGCGACACCGGCATCCTCGCCATCGGTGACGACCGCTCGATCATGCTCAACAACGGCACAACTCTGCGCCCCACCCGCATTGTCATCGGCATCGGTGCCATGCCCAACACGCAATTGGCACAAGACGCAGGCCTGACCATCGACAACGGCATCGCCGTCGATGAACACCTGCGCACCTCCGACCCCCATATCTTCGCCGCTGGCGATTGCTGCTCGTTCCCCTACCCGCTCGACCAGCGCCGGGTGCGGCTCGAATCATGGCGCAACGCGCAGGATCAGGCCAACCATCTGGCCGCGAACCTGACCGCCGATCCAACCCCCTTCCCAACCATTCCGTGGTTCTGGTCCGACCAATACGACATGACCCTCTCGGTTACCGGCCTTCCCGACCCAACCCTGCCCGCCACCAATCGCCAACTTTCCCCCGACGCCTTCATCCTGTTTCAATTCGCCCCCGACGGCAGCCTGATCGCCGCCTCTGGCATCGGCATCGGCAATGCGGTTGCCAAAGACATCCGTTTGGCTGAAATGATGATCCAAGGCAGGATCAAACCCGATCCAGCCCAACTTGCCGACCCGGAAACCAACCTCAAGAAACTATTGCGAGGCTGAATGTTCGACAAATTCCTCGACCTCAACCACCCATTCTTCCTGCCGGTCTGGCGACGCTACGCCACCATCGGCGCCTGCGCCTTTTGGGCGACGTTTGAATGGGCGTTTGGCTCACCATTTTGGGCCACGCTGGCCAGCGGTCTGGCCGCCTATACCGGCTACACATTCCTCTACAATTTCAACGAAGCCATCGCCATTGCCCGCAGGGACAAAGACAAAAATGCTTGACGTCATCACCATTGGCCGCTCCTCGGTTGACCTCTACGGCGCGCAGGTCGGCGGGCGGCTGGAAGACATGGGGTCGTTCAACAAATACATTGGCGGCTCACCCACCAACATCGCCGCTGGCACTGCGCGGCTTGGCCTCAAATCCGGCCTGATCACCCGCGTCGGCGATGAACACATGGGCCGCTTCATCCGCGAGCAACTGGTCCGCGAGGGCGTCGATGTGCGCGGCGTCAAAACCGACCCCGACCGCCTGACCGCGCTGGTCCTGCTCGGCATCCGCGACCAAGAACAGTTTCCGCTGATTTTCTACCGCGAGAACTGCGCCGATATGGCGCTTTCCGAGGCCGACATCGACCCGGCCTATATCGCCGATACCCGCGCCATCACCGTCACCGGCACCCATCTTTCCAACACCCGAACCGAGGCCGCCGTCCTGAAAGCCCTTAAACTCGCCTGCCAGAACGGCGCGAAAACCGCACTCGACATCGACTACCGCCCCAATCTTTGGGGCCTCTCGGGCCACGGTGACGGCGAGAACCGCTTCATCGAAAGCGCCGAAGTCACCGCCAAATTGCAGGCGCACTTACACTATTTTGACCTCATCGTCGGCACCGAGGAAGAATTCCACATCGCTGGCGGCTCGACCGACACGATCACCGCTTTGCGCAACGTGCGCAAAGTCTCCAAAGCCACCCTCGTCTGCAAGCGCGGCCCGATGGGCGCTTCGGCGTTCGAAGCCGCGATCCCCGACAGTCTCGACGACGGCATCAAAGGCCCCGGCTTCCCGATCGAAGTCTTCAACGTCCTCGGTGCCGGCGACGGCTTCATGTCGGGCCTGCTCAAGGGTTGGCTCACCGACCAGGATTGGCCAACCTCGCTCAAATACGCCAATGCCTGCGGTGCCTTCGCGGTAAGCCGCCACGGCTGCACCCCCGCCTACCCAAGCTGGGAAGAACTGCAATTCTTCTTCAAACGCGGCATCAAGACCAAAGCCCTGCGCAAGGACGCCGAGCTTGAGCAGGTTCATTGGGCCACCAACCGCAAGGGCGATTGGTCCACCATGCGCGTCTTCGCCTTTGACCATCGCAAACAACTGGAAGACATCGACGGCGCAACCCCAAAAAAGATCGGCGCGTTCAAACAGCTCTGCCTGACCGCCGCGCTGCAAGTCGCCAACAACCGCCCCGGATACGGCATACTCTGCGACAACCGTGTCGGCCGTGACGCGCTATATGCTGCCGCCGGCACCGGCCTGTGGATTGGCCGCCCGGTCGAATGGCCCGGCTCGCGTCCCCTGACATTGGAACCCGAACTCGGCCTCGACTATGGCTCGGCGCTGAACGAATGGCCGCGCGACCATGTGGTGAAAGTGCTCTGCTTCTATCACCCAGATGATACCGCCGAGATGAAAGCCCGACAGGAAGCCACGGTCACAAGACTGGCCGAAGCCGCCCGCAAGAACAACCTCGAATTCCTGCTCGAAGTGATCCCCTCCAAAGTCGCCCCGGTCGATGACGAAACAACCGCCACCATCATCCAACGCTTCTACGACCTCGGCGTTTACCCCGACTGGTGGAAACTGGAACCGATGAAAACCGATGCAGGCTGGGCCAGTGCCTGCGCCGCCATCACCCGCAACGACCCCAACACGCGCGGCATCGTCGTTCTCGGCCTCGATGCCCCCGCCGGTGAACTTTATGCCAGCTTCGCCAAAGCCGCCAAACACCCGCTGGTCAAAGGCTTCGCCGTCGGCCGCACCATCTTTGGCGCCACCGCACGCGATTGGTTCGCCGGCAAAGTCACCGACCAACAAGCCATTGCCGATATGGCCGAAAAATACCAATCCCTCTGCACAGAGTGGGACAGCGCCCGCGAAGGAGCCGCATTATGAAAACCGTCCGTCTAACCGCCGCCCAAGCCATGATGCGCTACCTCTCGACCCAGCTGAACGAAGAGGGCGAGCACCTGCTGGCCGGTTGCTGGGCCATCTTCGGCCACGGCAATGTCGCCGGCATCGGCGAGGCCCTGCACGGCATCGGCGACAAGTTTCCTACATGGCGCGGCCATAACGAACAGGGCATGGCCCATGCCGCCATCGCTTATGCCAAGGCCAATAACCGCAAACGTGCCATGGCCGTCACCACCTCCATCGGCCCCGGCGCGCTCAATATGGTCACTGCCGCGGCGCTGGCGCATGTCAACCGCCTGCCGGTATTGCTGATTCCCGGCGATGTTTTCGCCAACCGCGCCCCCGACCCGGTGCTGCAACAGGTGGAAGACTTTCAAGACGGCACCATTTCGGTCAACGATTGCTTCAAACCGGTCAGCCGCTATTTCGACCGCATCTCGCGCCCCGAACATCTGCTGACCGCCCTGCCGCGCGCCATGGCCGTGCTAACCGACCCGGTCGAATGTGGCCCGGTCACGCTAGCGTTTTGCCAAGACGTGCAGGCCGAAGCCTATGACTACCCCGAAGCCTTCTTCGCGCCGCGCGAATGGCACCGCCGCCGCCCGCGCCCCGGCCTGCGCGAACTCAAAGTCGCCATCGACGCCATCAAATCGGCGAAAACTCCTCTCATCATCGCCGGTGGCGGCGTGCATTATTCTGGCGCGTGCGTTGCGCTCCGCAATTTCGCCGAAACCCACCAAATCCCGGTCGCCGAAACCCAGGCCGGCAAATCCGCATTGCCGTGGGATCACCCGCTCAACCTCGGCTCCATCGGCGTCACCGGCTCCGCCGCCTCCAACGCCGTTGCCGAAGCCGCCGATGTCGTCATCGCTTTGGGCACCCGCATGCAGGATTTCACCACCGGCTCGTGGTCGCTGTTCAAGAACCCCGACCGCCGCTTCCTCGCCATCAACGTCGCCCCCTACGACACCCACAAACACAATTCCCTGCCCTTGGTCGCCGACGCAAAAATGGCGCTGGAAGACATCTCCAGCGGCCTTGGCGCCCACAAAGCCACCGCCCCCGACCCGAAACTCAAATCCGACTGGATCAAAGCCATTGATACGGTAACTGCCACTCCAACCAGCAACGCCCTGCCCAGCGACATGCAGGTCATCGGTGCCGTCCAGCGCAGCCTCGACGCCAATTCCGTGCTGGTTTGTGCCGCAGGTGGCCTGCCCGGCGAACTGCACAAGTTGTGGAAAGCCGAACGCCCGAATTCCTATCACGTCGAATACGGCTTCTCGACCATGGGTTATGAAATCGCCGGGGCGCTGGGGGTGAAAATGGCCCTGCCCGACCGCGAAGTCGTGGTCATGGTCGGCGACGGTTCCTACATGATGATGAACTCCGAACTCGCCACGTCGGTGATGCTCGGTGCTGGCCTACTGCACGAACCCCATGCCGCGCGACTCGCGCACTTCGGGCTTGATGCGGTGCTCGGCCTCCAGCTGCGACAGAAAATCGTCAGCTGAAAACTCCGCCGCCAGAATATCGACCTGCCGCTTGACGGCCGCGAAGTCGCCGGGGGCACAACTGAGTCAGTTTGGCCAGGCGGCCCTGCTCGATCGTCGTCAGGCGCGTGACGTCGCCTTTCAACGCTTCGGTGACAAACATTTTTTCGCGCTGCCCGCTGGTGAGCGGCA
>JANMOK010000238.1:0-17364 GCA_031369165.1 Paracoccaceae bacterium | reverse complement strand
AACCTTGTCGGCATAGACTGGTCGATGCTCGGCCCCGGTGCCGTCGGCGAGGAGCTTGCGCCGCTGATCGGGGTGACACTCCAGTTCGGCGACCTGCCGCTCGGGGCGGCCCGTGACCTTGAGGCGGTCGTGCTCTCGCGTTATCACACCGGTCTGAACGACGCGGGCAGTGTCGTGTCCCAAGCCGATGTCCGGCTTGGTTTTTGTGCGTCAGCCGCGCTGTTCCTCGGCCTTGGCAACTTCGGCGGCTGGCAAACTGTTCTTGCCGATCCCGACAAACGGTCCAATTTGGAAGCGATTCTCGGCAGTCCAATAGAAAAAATCGTGGAGCGTTTCGCGGGGCTGCAGTCCTACCTGCTCGATCTCGGCGACCAAGCGACGGCACTGGCGGCGGCGCGCTGACCGGGGTCGCGGCGGGCCGAAACGGCAATTGGTCAGGGCAAAATGCGAAAGGGTTTGAACCCCCGTCGCCATAAGCGTTACACTGAAAAGAAAATCCCGAGCAGGAGAAGAACATGCCCCACAAACTTGCCTCGCTTAGTTTTGCGCTTGCTCTGGCGCTTGCGCCTTTTGCCGTTGCGGCGCAGGACTCTGCCATGACCGACACAATTCTTGTCGCCCAATCAGCCGCTGGATTTGCGCAGTGGAAAGCCGGTTTTCGGGCCAAAGCCTTGGCCAATGGTATTTCTGGCAACACGTTTGACCGGTCTTTTCAAGGCGTCAGCTACAACCCGGATGTCATCGCCAAAGACCGCAAGCAGGCCGAATTTACCAAGCAAATATGGGAATATCTCGATACCGCCGTATCCTCGACCCGGATCGAGAACGGGCAGGATAAGGCTCGCGAATTCAAGGCCGAATTGGCTGCCATCGAGGCGCGTTATGGCGTTGATAAGCGGGTGGTTTTGGCGATTTGGGGCATGGAATCGGCTTATGGCGGGTTTACCGGGGGCTATAATGTCATCGAAGCCCTAGCCACACTGGCTTATGACGGTCGTAGGCGAGGTTTTGCCGAAGAACAGTTGATTGCGGCACTACATATAGTGCAGTCGGGCGACAAGGATCCGTCGCGCATGTTGGGGTCGTGGGCAGGCGGCATGGGGCATACGCAGTTTATTCCCACATCTTTCCTCGCCTATGCCGTTGATTTTACAGGCGATGGCACGCGCGACATCTGGTTTCCGCCCGATGCTTTGGCCTCCACCGCCAATTATTTGCGGAAATCTGGCTGGGTCAAGGGGTCGCCCTGGGGGGTTGAGGTGCGTTTGCCGCAAGGGTTTGACTGGAGCCAGGCCGACCCCGACAACCGGCAGCCGGTTTCGGTCTGGCGCAGTCTGGGCGTGACGACGGCGAGCGGCGAGCGGCTACCAGATCATGGGCCAGCGGGGCTTTTCGCCCCTGCCGGTGGTAGGGGACCGGTGTTTGCGGTGTATCAGAACTTTCGGGTGATCAAACGCTATAACAACGCCAATTCCTATGCCTTGGCCGTCGGCCATCTGGGCGACCGGATTTATGGTGGCCCGGGGCTTTCGACCGGCTGGCCACGGGATGATCGGGCTTTGAGCAAAGCGGAAAAAGTTGAGTTACAACAACGACTTACCCGAGCCGGATTTTCGACGGGCGGGATGGACGGCAAGGTCGGACCAAAAACTTTGGCCGCTGTCCGCAACTTTCAACGCCGCGCCGGATTGGTGCCGGATGGCTATGTTTCGCTGGATTTGCTGCGAAGGTTGCGTTGAGGCTGACACCCCAAAATGAGCCTGAAAAAGTTGTGCACCAGGCGTGCACTATGCGTGCACCGGGCGTGCATACGATGAGACTAGGAAATGAGCCTGAATTGGCTGTATAGTTATTAATATCAGTAGCTTAGATGGAAACTGGCGCAGACTGGACGTGCACTAAACCCATCAGAAATTTCGGGCCGAGATTCAATACAGCAATTCCACCCCGAATACCCCAAAACTCCCGCCATTTCGCCCGCCTCAGTGCCGCCAAATTTCGTTGTTATCCGGCGGGGTATGGCAAACGGTATGATCTATAAATCGCTGGCGGTGTTGATTGATGCGGATAACGCGCAACCCTCTGCTGTCGGCGCAATTTTTGACGAGTCCGCAAAGTTTGGCGAAGTGAATTTACGAAGGATATATGGGGACTTTTCCGGCACCCGCTTGAAGGGTTGGACCGACCTACTGGCCAAGCACGCGATCCTACCACAACAACAATTTGCCTATACAAAAGGTAAGAATTCATCAGATATTGCGCTGGTAATTGACGCTATGGATTTGATGCATACAGGTCGGTTTGGTGGCTTTTGCTTAGTATCCTCGGACAGCGATTTCACGCGACTGGCAGCGCGATTGCGCGAGCAAGGAGCCGACGTGTTTGGGTTTGGAGAACAAAAGACGCCAGAAAGTTTTCGGCAGGCTTGCACCAGATTTATTTTCACAGAGAATTTGATCAAACCCGAGCCGAACGGTGCGCAAATTGCTGACCATTCCCTGCCCTTTGCCAAAGCAATTCCCTTGATCCGCAAAGCTATGGATGAGATTGAGGACGACGCTGAGGGCTGGGACAACCTTAGCCCGGTCGGTGTCAGGCTGTATGCCTTGTATCCGGATTTTGACCCACGAAGTTACGGTAGGGCAAAATTGGTCGATCTAGTTTACGCAACTGGCGCGTTTGATATTGACAGACCGCAGGCAGGTGGCGTTCGAATTCGATTGAAGCAAGTCAAAAAGTAGGTCGGCACCTTCTATTAAGATGGGTCGAAGAGCATTGTTTGACCTATGCTAAGAAGCGCAAGGGCAAAGAAACGGTCGAGACGCCCTTACACCCGCGAATTGACCCGTGGCAATTCGCGGCCACGACGCTTCCTCACAAGCTGCACGGGACGCCAAAGCGTCTCGTGCCGCACCTGCCTGCCCTCGGCAGGTGCGTTCGCACCAGCCCAGGCAGGCGCGGCACTTGCAATAGTTCGCTTGGATATGTTGCCGCGCACAGCCGTGGCTGAACGGGAAAACTCTGCCCCGCAGAGTTTTCTGCTTCCGTTCAGAACAACCGAAGTTTCGTCCAACGCAAAGGTCATTGCGCAATCGCACCCATCCTACAAGTGGGGAAGACCCCACCCATCGCCCTTCATCTCTTCCAGCCTCGACACCGTCCTTTGGAACTCGAACGCTCCCTTGCCAACCGGATACAGACCCGCAGGTTCGGCCTCCGCCGAGGCGATCAACTTGACCCGCGCCTCATACAGCGTGTCGATCAACGTCACAAACCGTTTGGCTTCGTTCATGGCGACCCCATCCAGCACTGGAATTTGGTCCAGAACCAAAACCCGCAAGGCCCCAGAAATCGCCAGATAATCTGCCGGCCCCAAGGGCGTTTCGCACAGGTCTTCAAAACTCGCCCTGCCGATGCCGTTCAAAAACTGCGGGATCACCACTTTGCGGCCGTTGACCACCAGTTCCAAAGGCATACCACGGCCACCCGCCAAATGCGACCAAGCGGCGTTCATGGCGGCATCGGCTTTCGCCCCCAAAGGCTGGTGCCAGACTTTGACTTCCGCCAGCCGACCCAACCGATGGTCGGTTGGCCCTTCCAGTTCGTGGAGCTCCAATCGATCTTTGATCAGCGCGATGAAGGGCAGGAACAAGTGGCGGTTCAGGCCATCTTTGTACAACTCATCGGGATGGCGGTTCGAGGTGCAGACGATCACCACGCCGCGGGCGAACAGCTTTTCAAACAACCGCCCCACAAGCATGGCATCGGTGATGTCGGTGATCTGCATTTCGTCGAAACACAGCAAAGTCGCTGCATCGGCAATGGCGTCGGCAACCGGTTGGATCGGGTCATCGACGCCGGTCTTGCGAGCGTTGTTGATGCCGCGATGCACCTCTTGCATGAAGGCATGGAAATGCACGCGGCGTTTTTTGACAACCGAAGTTGTTTCAAAAAACATATCCATCAACATCGATTTGCCACGCCCGACCCCGCCGTAAAGATAAAGCCCAGGGATAAAGCTATCGGTCAGTTTTTCGCGACCCCAGCCAAACATGCCCAAACCGACTTTCTTCGGTTTCGCCGGGTCATAATCGCGCAGGCGGGTATGCAGCAATTGCAGCTTTTCCGCCGCCAGCCGTTGGGCCGCGTCATCGCGCAAAGCCCCCTCGGCCACGCGGGCGCGGAAGGCGGGCAGCGGGCCGTTTTGCATCAATCACTCCAACACACAAGCATTTCATAACAATCGTTGATTGTGATGTTAACCGGAAATGCTTTGAGCGTGTGTGAACATCTGGCCTAATCCTGCCGTTGCCCGATGTGGCTTTCGCCGCGCTCTCTTGCCAGATCGACCTGCTTTTGCCGCTCGCGATAGCGGGCGAGGTCGGCTTCCAGCGCCGTTGATCGGCATTTGGGGCAGGAGACGCCGCGTTCATAATCGGGGTGTAGCATGTCGGCTGGCGAGACAGGCTGGCGGCAACCGTGGCAGAGGTCGTGGTTGCCTTCTTTCAGCCCGTGGCCGACGGAGACGCGGGCATCAAAGACGAAGCATTCGCCATGCCAGGTGGAGTCGGTTGCCGGCACGGTTTCCAGATATTTCAGAATGCCGCCCTTCAGGTGGGACACATCCGGCACGCCCTGCCCGATCAGGTAATTGGTCGATTTCTCACAGCGAATGCCGCCGGTGCAGAACATGGCGATGCGCTTGCCTTGGAACCGATCCCTGTTGGTTTGCCACCATGCCGGAAACTGCGAGAAACTGTCGGTATGCGGGTTTTCCGCGCCTTGGAACGTGCCGATTTCAACTTCGTACTCGTTGCGGGTGTCGATCAGCACCACGTCGTTGGCGCGGACCAAAGCGTTCCAATCCCTGGCCTCGACATAATGGCCGGTTCCCGCCGTTGGGTCGACCTGCGGTTGGCCCATGGTGACGATCTCGCGTTTAAGGCGGACCTTCATGCGGTGGAAAGGCATGGTTTTGGCGGGGCTTTCCTTGTGTTCCAGCGCCGCGCAGCCGGGCAGTTGACGCAGGTGGGTCAGGATGGCGTCGATGCCTTCGCGTTCACCCGCAATGGTGCCGTTGACGCCTTCGGGGGCCAGCAGAATTGTGCCGGTGATGTGGTTGACGCGGCAGAGGTCATACAGAGGGCCGCGCAGCAACGACGGGTCGGGGAAGCGGGCGAAATGGTAGAAGGCGGCGACGATGATGTGCATGAAGGGGGCGATAGCGGGTTGGGGGAGGGAAGGCTAGAGGGCGCGGGCCATATGGATGCAAACAGAACTACTTGCCCCTTGCAGCGTCAGCAAAGGCGCGACGGTGCGCAGCACCGGGGAGAATGTCCGGGGGACATTCGACAGCGCTGTGCGCGACGCCCGCCAAGCCGGTGGGGGTGATGTGACTTAGCGCGAGGCCAGTGCCTGACCGCCAGTGGGTGCGAAGCGCCCGCCGAAGGGGCGGTCGGGCGCTGGACGACCGGCGGGGCCGCTCGTCCGGTCACTTGGGCAATCGTCGTGGCCGCGAATTGCCACCGGTCAATTCGCGGAGTGAGGGGTGGGGGATTCAAACAGATGCCGTCGTATTCTAAATGGCGCGGGCCATTTCCAGAAGTTTGGCCACCGTGTTCCAGTTGCGTTGGGTCATCGGAGCTTTGATGAACTTGCCAAGTTTTGGCAACATGGTCGAGTCTGTCAACTTGTCGGGCGTGTGGATGTAGAGGGCTTGGTCGGTGAGGTGGAACCGTTCGACGGGGTTGCAGGCGACCTGCATGGCGGTTTGATCGACATTGGTTGGTGGGGCGAGCAGGAAGAAGATGTGCAGGGCCTTGGGAGTAGACTCCGCTTCGGGGAAAGGGTTGGCGCGGACGATTTGCGCATATTGATCCAGCGATAGGATCAGGGTTTGCGGGGCGAAGCCTTTGGTTTTTTGACAGAGCGATTGGAAATCGGTGGCTATGGCTTTCGCCCCGCGATCCGAGCGAAACACCGCATTGCCGCTTTGGATATAGGTCTGCACGTCACGGCAGCCACAGTCGGCAAACATCGCGGCCATATCCTGCATCGGCAGCAGGTTGTTGCCGCCAACGTTGATGCCGCGCAGCAGGGCGATGTAGGGGGTCATGGGGCGACAATAGCGGGAAGCCGAAGCAAGAAAAGCCCTCACCCGTCGCTTCGCGCCACCCTCTCCCGCAAGCGGGCGAGGGGAAAGCGGTGCCCTACTGCCACCTTGACTCGCTCCCCGCTCAGTTCTAATTGACCACCATTCCCGGAAGTTCACCCTTCCGGTCCCGGGCTTGACCCGGGATCGACACCAGTCAGCGCGGATGCGCCCACTGGTGCCGTTTGGTTTTGATTGTGCTCATGGAGGGCGCGAGACGATGTTTGAGAGCCTTTCTGGCCGCCTTTCCGGCGTATTCGACAAGCTGACCAAGCAAGGCGCCCTGTCGGACGCCGATGTAGAAACAGCGCTGCGGGAAGTGCGGGTAGCGCTGCTGGAGGCCGACGTATCGCTTTCCGTTGCGCGGGATTTCGTCAAAGCGGTGCAGGAAAAAGCCACCGGTCAAGCTGTCACCAAATCAATCACACCGGGCCAGCAAGTCGTCAAAATCGTCCACGACGAACTGGTGAAAGTGCTGGCGGGCGACAATGATCGCGCGGGTGAGATGAAAATCGACAACCCGCCCTCGCCTATTTTGATGGTCGGCTTGCAGGGTGGTGGTAAGACCACGACCACGGCCAAGCTGGCCAAACGGTTGACCGAGAAAGAGGGCAAGCGGGTGCTGATGGCCTCGCTCGATACGCGGCGCCCGGCGGCGATGGAGCAACTGGCGATACTGGGTCGGCAGATTGGCGTCGATACTTTGCCCATCGTGCTGGGTCAGGACCCGGTGGCGATTGCCAAGCGGGCGAAACAACAGGCGACTTTGGGCGGCTATGACGTGTTCATGCTCGACACTGCGGGTCGCATGCACATCGACGACGAGTTGATGGCCGAGGTCGAGGCGGTGCGCGAGGCGACTAGGCCGCGCGAGATTTTGCTGGTGGTCGATGGTTTGACCGGGCAGGACGCCGTGAACGTTGCCACCGAATTTGACAAGCGCGTCGGCATCACCGGCGTGGTTCTGACCCGCATGGACGGCGACGGTCGCGGCGGCGCTGCTTTGTCGATGCGGGCGGTGACTGGCAAGCCGATCAAGTTTGTCGGTGTCGGCGAAAAGCTGGAGGCGCTGGAGGAGTTTCGTCCCGCGCAGGTGGCGGGCCGTATTCTGGGCATGGGCGACATTGTCGCCCTGGTTGAGAAAGCCCAGGAAACGCTGGATGCGGCGGAAGCCGAGCGGATGATGAAGCGGTTCCAGAAGGGTCAGTTCAACATGAACGACCTGAAAAGCCAGCTGGAGCAGATGATCAAGATGGGCGGTATGCAGGGCATGATGGGCATGCTGCCGGGCATGGGCAAGATGTCCAAACAGTTGGACGCGGCAGGTTTGGACGACAAGGTTCTGCGCCGCCAGATCGCCCTGATCAATTCCATGACCAAAAAGGAACGCCGCAACCCCGAGCTGATGCAGGCCAGCCGCAAACGCCGAGTGGCGGCAGGGTCGGGGCTTGATGTTTCCGATCTGAACAAGCTGCTGAAAATGCACCGGCAGATGGCCGATGTGATGAAAAAGATGGGCGGGATGAGCAAGCTGGGCCTGATGCGCGGGGCTTTGGGCAATATGTTTGGCAAAGGCATGCCGGGGCCGGTGACGGGCGGCGGCATGCCGCCAATGCCGGGCGGGATGCAACTGCCGCAGGGGCTTGCTGGATTCGGAAAGAAAAAATGATGAACGACACCGAACGCGCCGCAATGCTGTTGCACGATCAACGCGAGTCGATTGACCGGCTGGACGCCATACTGGTCTGGACCTTGGCGGAGCGGTTCAAACACACGGAGCGGGTCAGCGTCATGAAGGGCGAACACAATTTACCCTCGGCTGATCTGGAGCGTGAAGCCTGGCAGATTGAGCGGCTGGAACGCATGGCAAAAGAAGCCGGGCTGGACCCGGTTTTTGCCCGAAAATTCCTCGACTTCATCATCAAGGAAGTGATCCGACATCACGACCTGTTCCAAAAATAACGGGCATTTGCCCAGAAACACACCAAAGGAGACTGAAATGGCTGTTACAATTCGTCTGGCACGCGCTGGTTCCAAGAAACGTCCGTCCTACCGCATCGTCGCGGCAGATAGCCGGATGCCGCGCGATGGGCGTTACCTCGAAAAACTGGGCACCTATGCGCCGCTGTTGCCGAAAGATTCGACTGAACGCGTGAAAATGGATGTGGAACGCGTGCAGCATTGGTTGGCACAAGGTGCGCAGGTGACCGACCGTATCGCCCGCATGCTGGAAGCGGCAGGGTTGAAAACCAAAGCGGCGCGGGCCAACCCGAAAAAAGGCACGCCGGGCAAGAATGCGGATGAGCGTGTGGCGTCCAAAGCGGCGAAAGTGGTGAAAGCCGCAGAAGCAGCGGCGGCACCGGCACCGGTAGTTGAGGAAGTGGTCGAGGAAGTTGTGGTTGAAGCAGCGGCCGAAGTCGCGGTTGAAGAACCGGTGGCTGAGGTGGTTGCGGAAGTTTTGACTGAAGAACCGGCAGTTGAGGCGGTTGCCGAAGTTGTGGCCGAAGAACCTGTGGCTGAGGTCGTTGTTGAAGCGTTGGCCGAAGAAGTGGCTGAAGTCGTCGCTGCCAAAGAACCCGTCGCCGAGTAATATCGGCGGCAGGCGAATGGCAAAGCCAGATACAACACTGATCTGCGTGGGAGCAATTTCCGGCGCATTCGGCATTCAGGGTGAAGCGCGGATCAAGTCGTTCTGCGCCGACCCGGCGGCAATAGCGCGCTATGCACCGCTGTCGAGCGCAGACGGCAAGCGTGTGTTCGAGATGGAAATCACCCGGTCCATTCCGGGCGGTTATGCAGCGCGTCTGGGCGGCATTGCCAGCCGCGAAGACGCCGAGGCACTGAAAGGCACGCGGCTGTACGCGCCGCGCGAGCGCCTGCCCGCCTTGCCCGATGATGAGTTCTATCATTCCGACTTGATCGGCCTTGAGGTCTTTGACACCGGCGGCCTGGCTTTGGGGCGCGTCCATGCCGTCCACGAATTCGGGGCTGGTGACATCATCGAGATTCTCGGCCCCGGCCTAAAAACTGCCGTCATGCTGCCTTTCACCCGCGAAGCGGTGCCGACCGTCGATCTGGCATCCCGGCGCATCATCATCGACCCGCCCGAAGGGGTCTGGCCAACCGAGGAGATACAAGCATGACGCTGAAAGTGATTGGCGCTGGTCTGGGGCGCACCGGAACCAACTCGCTGCGCCTCGCCCTGAACCAGCTCGGCTTTGGCCCCTGCCACCATATGTTCGAAGTCCGGCAAGATTTGCCGCGTAATTTGCCGCTTTGGGTCGCCAACGCAAAAGGCGCCTATGACTGGCCTGAGTCCTATGCGGGTTTCAATTCGGCAGTCGATTGGCCCACCGCCAGTTTCTATCCCGAACTGGCTGCAGCCTATCCCGACGCGAAATTCATTCTGACCACCCGCAATCCCGAATCCTGGGCGCAAAGCTTCGCCGAGACGATCGGAACCATCCAGAATGCGCGCGACAAGCTGCTGCCTGAACAACAACTTTTTGTCGATATGAGCATTTCCGTGACTGGGCTGGTCGGCATCAATGGTGGACTTGACCAAGACGGACTGATCGCCGCGTTCAACGCCCATAGTGCCAGGGTCAAGGCCACGATACCCACCAATCGACTGCTGGAATACCAAGTCAGCCAGGGCTGGGAACCTCTCTGTGCCTTTTTGGAAGTACCAGTCCCCCCGGAACCTTTCCCGCGCTCGAATGACCGCGAGGAATTCCACGACCGCGACCGGGAATTCAAGAAGGGATGACCGAAAGAACCCGCTCCCATGGTCGCCTCGCGATCCGGCCCAGCGCCCGACCCCGTGAACTGGTCCAAAACACGCCGGAAATTGCGGGGGCTTGGAAAGCCAAGGTTCTGACCCTGTTCCCCGAGGCTTTCCCCGGCACACTGGCGCTGTCTTTAACCGGCAAGGCACTGCAAGAAGGTCTGTGGGCGCTGGAAGTGATCGACATCCGCGATTTCGCCACCGACAAGCATCGCAGCGTTGATGACACACCTGCCGGGGGAGGCGCGGGCATGGTTTTACGCGCCGATGTCGTGGCCGCGGCGATAGACCACGCTGCTGTTGGGCCGGACTGGCCGGTGATCTATTTATCGCCGCGCGGCAAGCCGATGGATCAGGCCTTGGTGCAACGATTGGCCGGTGCCCCCGGCGTGACGTTGTTATGCGGGCGGTTTGAGGGGGTGGACGAGCGGGTTTTGCAGGCGCGGAATGTCGAAGAAATCAGCCTTGGCGACTTTGTTTTGACCGGCGGCGAGATTGCGGCAATGGCCTTGATTGATGCAACGGTCCGGCTTATACCGCGCGTCTTGGGCAATGCCGAGTCGACCGAAGCGGAATCTTTTTCGCATGGTTTGCTGGAACACCCGCACTATACACGGCCAACTGACTGGGAAGGCCGCGCGATACCGGAAATTCTCCTTTCCGGCCATCACGCGAAAATCGCCGAGTGGCGACAATCCCAGGCGGAAAAGCTGACGAAAGAACGTCGTCCCGATCTTTGGCGGGCTTGGCTTGCGCAGCAAGCCCGGGACCCGGTGAGAGACAAAAAGCACTCGGACGCGCACACCATCGCCAAAAATGGCGAGCAAAAGGACGACTAAGATGAACATTATTCAACAGATCGAGGCCGAACAGATTGCCGCCTTGGCCAAGACCATCCCCGATTTTGCTGCCGGTGACACGATCCGCGTCGGCTATAAAGTGACCGAGGGAACCCGGTCGCGCGTGCAGGCCTATGAGGGCGTCTGCATCGCCCGCAAGGGTGGCAGCGGCATTGCGGCGTCATTCACCGTGCGCAAGATTTCGTTTGGCGAGGGCGTCGAGCGCGTGTTCCCGCTGCATTCGCAGAACATCGCCGAGATTGTCGTGGTCCGTCGCGGCCATGTGCGCCGGGCCAAGTTGTATTACCTGCGCGATCGTCGCGGTAAATCGGCGCGGATCACCGAGAAAGCCAACTACCGCGAGAAAAGCGAAGGCTGATTTCGGTCGGAATTGGTTTGGTTTTGAAGGGCGTCCCAGCGGGCGCCCTTTGGCATTTGCCCGTAGCGGCATTTTGCGTTACGCTGTGGCAAAACACAAAAGCAGGACGCCCCCCAATTGTCACTGACCCGCTTTCTGGCTTCCAGCCTTTCGCTGTCATTTCCGGTTCTTTTGCGGATGCTGCCGATATTCATCATGACCGGCGTTATCCTGTTTGGCGCGGTTTATGCGTTGCTCGACTATCCCGGTTATTTGTTTTTCGCGGCGGCAATCGCCTTTTTCCCGTTGCTGGCTTTCTTGTTCATCTGCTCGATCCGCGCCGGTCTGGTGCATCGGCGGCAATCGCGCGGGCCGGAACTGGCGAAACTGGTGCGCAAGTCGCTGCTGGTTGGTGCGATTCAGGCCGGGTTGGGTATATTTTATGCGGTCTTGTCGCTTGGTGCCATTGCCCTAACTTTGCGCCCGCAAAGCTTGGGCGCATGGCGCGACTTGCAAACGACCTTCGAGGCGGGAAAGGATGCGGGGCAGTCAGAGCTTGAAACATTGATGTCGCTCAACCCGGCAGCGGTTTACGCGCTGCTTGCGGCCTTTCTGATCTATCTGGCGATCTATGTGGCACTGTCGGTGCCCATTGCAGCGCACAGCGCCAGTGCGGCGGTCAACGGACCAAGGCACGAATTCTTTTTCGGGCTGGGCCGCAAATTCGTGCCGCTGACGATTGTCGGGCTAATCAGTGTCGCCGTTTCCTACATCGGGCCGGTGGTGTTGGCGGCTGCCGTTTTCCAGTCCGTGCCGGTTGATTTTACCGCAATGATGGCGGACGAGCTGTGGAGTTCGGCCAACATTCCGGTTGCAATTTATCTGGGCGGATACGGGCTTTTGACCGCCTGGACATCCAGCTTTTATGGGGCGGCCTGTGCGGTCGCCTATATTAATGTGCGCGACCATCTCGAGAAGGAACACCAGATCGCCATGGGCTCGATACTGGCCAATACCGGTCCGCAAACGGATCTGGCCGAAATGATGCGCGAGCGCACGGCCCGGCTGCGGGCGGCGGCCCCAAAGGCGGTTCCCCTGTCAGGTGCATTTGACGATATCGACGAACCGGTTATGGCGGCATCGCCAGCGGATGATGATTTGTTTGAAGGCGTTGCGCCAATTTCGGTGGTCGAGGCCGACCCGCACGCGCCGCTGGTGCTGGAACCAGAGCCGCTTTCAGACGAACAATTGGAGGAAAGGTTTCAAAGCCGATTTGGCAACGAAACCGGCAGCGCCTTGCGCACCGATCTTTCCAGCGCCCTGCGCGAAGCGGCCGCCATCGAAGCGCCGCCTGTCGGTTCGGAAGAACTGGACACGGTTGACCCGGCCAGTTTGATCCCCGCGGCAGGTGCTGTTGCGCTCGAGCCTGAACAGGTGCCTCCGGTCGAGCCGGATTTGCACGAAGCGGTGCCCGAAAGCGACGATGCGCCGGAGTGGCTGCGCAAATACATGGGCAACGATGCCGACAAAACGATATTCGGAGAAGACAACAAATAAATTTCAGAAGAAAGCGGCAACGGGAAGGGCGAAACACGAACCCTTCCCGCTGCGGTTACACGGTGCCTTCCGGCACGGACCAGATGGGCCCCCTTCACTCGTTAACATGGTGATTCTTACCTCCGCGCTTTGTTCACGGTTTGACGTGATTGGGGCGATTAAGCGGCACACGGTTAGTGCAAGATTAACGACAAAGCCGCTTGCCCGCCAAACGAGGCTCGGCTATAAGGCGGGCTTCTTATTTCGCCGGGCGAACCTCTTGCGGGCCTGTTTGGTCTGGCCGAGCGTTCAGTCTGGTAGCAGGAGAGAGACTTGAAAAAAGAAATTCACCCGGAATATCACGTCATCGACGTGAAATTGGTTGATGGCACCATGGTCAAAATGCGGTCGACCTATGGCAAAAAAGGCGACTCGCTGGCGCTGGACATCGATCCTAGCGTTCACCCGGCCTGGACCGGCGGTTCGGCGCGGCTGATGGATACCGGCGGACGCGTATCAAAATTCAAGAAAAAATACGAAGGTCTTGGCTTCTGACCTTTTCGGCCAAGCCGGAATAACTTAGAACAAAAGGCGCGTCCCGAGTGGGCGCGTCTTTTTGTTATGGATTTCGAGGTCTTTAAATGGCGCATGTGATCGTTCTTGGGAACGAAAAGGGCGGGTCTGGCAAATCGACAACCGCCATGCACGTGATTGCAGCACTGATGCGCAGCGGCCATAAGGTGGGTGCCCTGGACCTTGATTTGCGGCAGAAAAGCCTGTTTCGCTATCTGGAAAACCGCGCCGACTTTATCCGCCGCAAACAGGTGGACCTGCCGATGCCGCGCCGGATCGAGCTGCATCTGTCCAACAAAGACAGCCAACAGGAAGCTCAGGCCGAGGAAGAGGTCTGGTTCAGCCAGGCGCTGAAAAGTCTGGATGAAAATTGCAGTTTCATCGTCATTGATTGTCCCGGCGCGCATTCCTGGTATTCGCAGATGGCCCACGCCGTGGCCGATACGCTGATGACGCCGCTGAATGACAGTCTGGTGGATTTTGACATGCTGGCCCGGGTTGACCCCGGATCGGGGAAAATTCTGGGGCCGACGGTTTATTCCGAGATGGTCTGGAAAGCCCGGCAAATGCGCACCAAACAGGGGCTAAAACCGCTGGATTGGGTGGTTTTGCGCAACCGGATGTCTACTTTAGACGCCCGCAACAAGCGTTATGTCGGATCGGCGCTAAAAGACTTGGCCAAGCGGATCGATTTTCGCATCGTGCCGGGGTTTTGCGAACGGGTAATTTTCCGTGAGCTGTTTCTGTCAGGGTTAACCCTGCTGGACCTGCGCGATTCAGGCGAGCAATTGCAAACCATGTCCAACGTCGCAGCCCGCAACGAAGTGCGAGACATGATCCGCGAGCTGCATCTGCCCAATGTCGAGATCAAGTTTTAAGTTCCCGGCGCAATCGTCTCACACGGCGAGGCACGGGCTTCCAGCCGGGCACAGGCGTTTTCGGCATTTTCCTGGCTTAGTCCGGCGAAACGGGCGCGAAACATCGACACGCCTTTGATGTTGATGGAATCGATCTGTCGGTTGGCGCCGTCCAATGCCTGGGCATCCTGAATGGCGGTGGTTAGCAGCAGGCGTTCCGCCTCGCTTCGGTTGCGGTAGGCCCCCAGTTGCACCGACCAACTGCCGGTTTCATTGCGGGCAACCTGCACCTCGGGCGCGGGCGGATTGGTTGGGGCCGGTTCTGCCGCCAGCACACGCACCCGTTCACGCGGGCGCAGCGACTGGGTTGGGGCAAAGGTGACCGCTTCGGTCGTCAAAGCGGCGACGGCGGCATCAACATTGGCAGCGTCCAGCGCATTCAGCGCTGCCGTGGCGGTGTCTACTGCGGCCAAGGCGGGTGGAGCGGTGTCATCGACCAAGGCCAATTCCAGGGCTGCGGCTACGGCATCGGCCATGCCGTCGTAGTTGCGGCTGATCTGGATCGGCACGACACCGGGTCGCGGGCGCGGCCGGATGCTGGTGACCAGCAGCAAATTGTCGTTGTGCTGTGGTTCGGGGCTAAGGTCCAGCGCTGGCAGGCCCTGAATCTCGGCAAATTTGGGCGCCTTGTCGAAGCCAAGGTCGAGCAATTTCGCGACCTGGGCGTTGCGCTGTGCCGTTGAGGTGCCGCCAAACATCGCCGCGATAATGCGTTCCTGCCCGCGCTGCGCCGAGGCGACAAGGTTGTAACCAGCCAGCCCTGTGTAGCCCGTCTTGATGCCATCAGCCCCTTCATAGTTATCCAGAAATCGCCGGTTGGTATTGGCAACGTTGGTTACGCCCGCCGAAGTCTGCTCACGGCTGAAGATGTTGTAATACTGGGGAAAGTCGTAAAAAACCCGTTGGCCCAGAATGGCCATGTCGCGTGCGGTGGAGAGGTGGCCGTCCTGGTCAAGGCCGTTGGGGTTGCGGAACGTGGTATTGGTCATGCCCATCGCGATGGCGGTGGCGTTCATCAAATCGGCGAATTCGGGCTGGCTGCCCGAAACCGCCTCGCCCAGCGCCATGGCGGCGTCGTTGGCAGATTTGACGGCGGCAGCGCGAATGAGATAGCGCAGTTGGATCTGCTGACCTTTTTTCAGGCCAAGTTTGGAAGGCGGCTGTGCTGCGGCCTTGGCGGAAATTGTCACTATCTGATCGAGGCTCAGCCGCCCGCGTTCTACGGCGTCAAACACCAGATAAAGCGTCATCATTTTTGTCAGCGAGGCCGGGCGCAAACGGCGGTCGGCGTCTTTTTCGTACAAGACCTGACCGGTGCGGGCGTCCATGACGAACGCAGCATAGGGAGCCGCCAAGGCAACATTGGCCCAAACGGCAATTACCAGCGCGACAAAGCCCGCGCGAACCAATGGAAACACCATACCTGCTCTTCTCTGCCTCGTTGGCCCGAATTTTTACGGTGCCATTTCTTGCTATGGACCGAGGTTAACACGGGTGAATGAATCTGAAAAGTGTTTCATTTCAATAAATAACGCCGCGCTCAAAGCGTGGACTAAGCGCCACATCGCGCAGTTTTGTCGCACTGCAACAAAAACTCTTGACGCAGTGCAGCATAAACCCTAAATATCGCTGCAGAAGACCACCAACCACGCCTCATTTTCTGGAGAAAACTCATGGCTAACAAAGCAGTAAAAGACGCGACCGACACTGTAGAGAACTTTGCTGCGGATGCGCAGAAAGCCATCACCGAGCAGTTCGGCAAAGTGACCAAAGGCTTCGAAGAAGTTTCGGCTTTCGGTCAGCAGAACGTTGACGCTTTCGTAAAATCGTCCGAAATCGCTGCGAAAGCGGTTGAAGGTATCGGTTCGGAAGTTTCGGCTTATTCCAAAAAAGCCTTTGATAACAGCGTTGCCGCTGCCAAGGATTTGGCCGCTGCCAAAACCGTTACCGAGTTGTTTGAAAAACAATCGACCTTTGCGCAGTCTGCGTTTGAAGGCTTTGTTGCCCAGGCAACCAAACTGAACGAAATCTTCGCTGCCGCTGCCAAAGATGTTGCTGCCCCGGTAACCGCGCGTTTCAACGCTGCAACCGAAGCTGCCAAAACCTTTACCGCGTAAGCCTGGTGTGAAATGAGTATGGACAAGGGGGCGCAAGCCCCCTTTTCTATTGGGGGTCAGCCATAGTATTATGGGCTTTCCATGACCCAGACGATTCATATCCGACAATTGATGAGCGCCGATCGAAACGGCAACGGTGTGGACACATCGGTGCTGACCAAGACCAAACCGAAGACGGCCAAGCCGCCGCTCTACAAGATATTGTTGCTCAACGACGACTACACGCCGATGGAGTTTGTCACCCATGTGCTGGAGCGTTTCTTTGGCATCACTCATCAGCAGGCCGAAACCATCATGTTGACAGTGCACCGCAAGGGTTTGGCGGTAGTGGGGGTGTTTTCCTATGAAATCGCCGAAACCAAGGTGACGCAAGTGATGGATTACGCCCGTCGCCACCAGCACCCGCTGCAATGCACGATGGAAAAGGAATGAACGGTTTTTCTGTTCTAACCCATGCCAGAGTTTGACCGTTTTTCCCTGATTTTGGATGATATGGCCCTGCCCGAAGGGTCGGCGCTGTTTATCCGAGCCACCGAAGGCGAAAGCACGCGGGTTCTTGGCGCAAAGCAGTTGTCGTGCGAGCAATCCTTCAAACCTGAATATGACCGATTGATGAATGCCAGTTTCTCGGTCGAAACAAAGGCCGTGGGGCGGTTCAACCTGATCTTGCTCAATGCCACGCGCAGCAAAGCGGAGACTTTGGGCAATATCGCGCGGGCTTGGGCGATGCTGGAAAATGGCGGCACTCTGCTGGTCAATGCGGATAAATCCGAAGGGGCGGACTCACTGCTCAAGCACTTGCGTGCCAATTTGCCGGTAGCCGAGACGTTTTCAAAATCGCACGGACGGTTGATTCGTTTGGCCAAAACCAGTGAACCGGCACCGGATTGGGCCAAGGACTTGCAACCGGCGACCAATGCCGATGGTTTTTGGAGCGTGCCAGGCTGTTTTAGCGCCGATAAAGTTGATGCGGGATCAAGGCTGCTGGCCAGGCATCTTGGCCGTGATCTGAAGGGCCGCATCGCTGATTTGGGTGCCGGCTGGGGTTATTTGTCGGCGCAACTTTTGTTGGCCGCGCCTGACGCA
>JANMOK010000131.1:0-7140 GCA_031369165.1 Paracoccaceae bacterium | reverse complement strand
CCACGCTTCATCGGGAGTAATTCTGAGGCGACCGCAACGTGGACTGCGGCTACGTCATCACCAAAGCCATCACCCCGACTATCGCAATGGCGAACCACGACAATACCGGCAGCCCCAGAACCACCGCCCGAGGTATCGCCTTGAAGGCGTCGCTCATCTCATGCGCGTTGACCCATTCACCATCCGAAATCAAAAAGATCACCCCGCGAAAAATCGTCATCGTGCCCAAAGTCACCACAATCGGCGGAATATCCAGCTTCCACACCAGCGCCCCGTTCACCGCCCCCAAGGCCGTGCCCAAGGCAACCGCAATCGCCACCAACCCGACCACCGGCATTCCCGGCAAAGCGCCGTTCAGCAACGCCACCACCATGCCGCACAGGGCCAGATTGGCCGCCACCGACAAATCGATGCAGCGCGACAGGATCACCGCCATCTGGCCCAAAGCCAAAATGATCAGAATCGAGGAATCGTTGAACACCCCTGCCAGATTCCCCGGCGCGGCGAACCCCGGAAACCGCGTCGAAATCAACGCGATCAAAGCAACAATCGCCGCCGCCAGCATCACTTCGCGTGACCGCATCAAACGCCCCATCACGCCGCCTCCGCAATCCCGGCCGCCGCCCTTACCAGAGCCTCCGCCGTCAAAGCATCCCCCTCAAACTCTGCCACCGTCCGCCCCTCGCGCAACACAATCGCCCGGTCGGCCATGCCCAAAATCTCCGGTATTTCCGAGGACACCATCAATATCGACATCCCCTGCGACGCCAGCTCGGCCATGAACGCATGCACCGCCGCCTTTGATCCAATATCGATGCCCTTGGTCGGCTCGTCCAAAATAATCACCTTCGGCTGCGTCGCCAGCCATTTGGCGATCACCACCTTTTGCTGATTGCCGCCTGAAAGGTTGCCCACGTTCTGATCCAGCGACGCCGCCCTTAAATCCAGCCGCGTCGCATATTCCCGCGCCAAGGCAAACTCCTGCGCCAGCCGCAGAAAACCGCGCCGCGAAGTGCGCGACAGCGACGGCAAAGTCACATTCTGGAATATCGGCAATCCGGCCACCGCACCTTGCCGACCGCGTTCTTCCGGCACATAGACGATTCCACGGCCAATCGCCTCGGCGGGCGAGCGGATCACGGCGATCTCCCCGTCGATCTTCACCACGCCGCGCGACGGTTTGGTCACCCCAAACAATGCCTGACAAAACTCGCTGCGCCCGGCACCCACCAGCCCATACAGTCCCAGAATCTCGCCCTTCTTCAGCGTAAACCCAATCTCCGCAAATTCGGTCGGATGATCGTATCCGGCGACGGTCAACACCGGCTCGCCAATCTTGTGCACCCGTTTGGGAAATATCTGATCGACCGACCGGCCCACCATCAGCCGCACCAGATCATCGGTGTTGGTCCTCGAAATCAGCCCGGCACCGACCATCTCGCCATCACGAAAAACCGTGTAACGATCCGCAATACGGAAAATCTCGTCGAACTTGTGGCTGATGAACAATATTGCCTTGCCCTGCGCCTTCAGCTTTTCAACAAGTTCGTATATCTCGTTGATTTCCTTATAGGAAAGCGCCGCCGTCGGCTCGTCCATGATCACCACCGTCGCATCCACCGACAAGGCCCGCGCAATCGCCACCAAATGTTTGCTGGCAATCCCCAGCTCCTTCAGCGGCATCGAGGGGTCCAGGCTCGCGCCAATCGACCCCAGCAATTCCCGCGCCCGCGCGTTCATCGCCGCCCAGTCGATCATCCCGCGCTTCTTCGGCGCGTGGCCCAGAAAAATATTCTCCGCCACCGACAATTCGTCAAAAAGCACGGTTTCCTGATGGATGGCGGTAATCCCCTGCGCGCTCGCCGCCTGCGCGGTGGGAAAACTCACCGGCACACCGGCAACCGAAATCACCCCCGCATCGGGCTGGTAGATCCCCGTCAACACCTTGACCAAAGTCGACTTGCCCGCGCCATTCTCTCCCACCAGCGCCGTCACTTGCCCCGCATACAACTCCAGCGCCACATCGTGCAGCGCTCGCACGCCGGGGAAAGATTTGCTGATAGCGCTTAGGGCAAGAACCGGCTCGGACATGCAATACCTGATTTCGAAGAACTGGTTCCCCTCTCCCGCAAGCGGGAGAGGGTGCCCGAAGGGCGGGTGAGGGCCTTCGCCCCTACCCTTGGGAGAAACTCAGAAAATATCCTTGAACGCATCGATGTTCGAGGCATCATAAACAAACGGGTCGGCCATCGCGCCTTCCAGGTTTTCATCCAGCGTCAGCGTGCCCATCCGGCCCATCTCCACCGTGCCGCCGGCAACCGCTTCGGCACCGTTGGACAGGTTGTAGGCCAGCATGGTCGCCGCATAGCCCAGATCAATCGGGTTCCAGATCGCGAACGACTTCGACGCGCCGGAAGCCACATGCGCCGCCATTTCGGACGGCAGACCCAGACCGGTCACGTTGACCTGTCCGACCTTGCCCGCATCTGAAACCGCCTGCGCCGCGGCAACGATACCCACCGAAGTCGGCGCAATGATCGCCTTCAGGTTTGGATACGACGCCATCAGCCCTTCGGCTTCACGATAGGACTTGTCCGCCAGGTCATCGCCATAAACCGTGCCGACAACCGTGATGCCCGGATAGTTCGGCAGCACCTTGGTCATTTCCTCGATCCAGGTATTCTGGTTCGTCGCCGTCGCCGAGGCCGACAGCACCGCCACTTCGCCGCCATCGGGCAGATTATCGGCCGCCATCTTGATGATCATGTTGCCAATCAGTGGGGCCGACGACGGGTTCAGGTTCAGCTGCCGCCCTTCGGGTGCCACGCCCGAATCCCACGAGATAACCGTAATGCCGCGTTCCATGGCTTTCTGCAGCGCCGGAACCAATGCATCGCGGTCGTTCGCCGAAATCGCAATCGCGTCGACCTGCTGGGCGATCAAGGCGTTGATCACTTCAATCTGGCCTTCCGCCGTCGTATCGGTCGGACCGGTGTAGATGATCTCGACATTGCCGAGTTCGGCCGCCGCCTCTTCCGCGCCCTTGGCGGCAGCTTCAAAAAAGCCGATGCCCAGCGCCTTGACCACCAGCGCGATGCGCTTGGTTTCCTGCGCTTGCAGGGGTGTCGCCAGCAAAGCCGCTGCCATCGCGGCAGAGACCATCAGTTTATTGATCAGGCTCATTGTAATCCTCCCTAAGGATTTGGTTTGGTTGTGTTAATTCAGTTTTGATAGTAACGCAGTTCCTCGTTTTCGCCGTGGCGTTCCGCCACAACCACCTGCACTCCGGCGGCTTCCAGCATCGTTGCGGCGGCATCGTCAATGCCATCGTCGGTGATCACCGTCGCAATCCGCTCCAACCCGCACAGGATCAGACTGGAGCGCCGGGCAAACTTCGCCGAATCCGCCAGTACAATCAGCGCATCCGCTTGGCGGATCAGCTTTTGCTCGGCCTGGATCAACAAAGGATCACCCTCCATCAGTCCCAAAGGCCCAATCCCCTGCGCCCCCATGAACGCTATCCGGGCATAAAAATTCCGCGTCACGTCGTTCTCGAACGGCGACAGAACAATGTTCTGCTCGCGGTAAACCGTGCCACCGGCCAGCGTCACGTCGTTCTTGGAATGGCTCAGCAGATGATTGGCAATCGGCAGCGAATTGGTGAACACCTGACACCGCTTGTGCCCCAGAAAATGCACCATCTGAAACGTCGTCGTCCCACCATTGATGATAATGCTGTCACCATCCTCGCAAAACCCCGCCGCCACCCGCGCAATCGCCCGCTTCTGCGCCACGTTGATCGTTTCGTTCACGCTGAATGGTCGCCCGGCCAGCCCGACGAACTGCGGCGGATGCAGCGCCTCGGCCCCGCCACGCACCCGGCGCAAAACTTTTTGCAGATGCAGGGCGGCAATGTCGCGGCGGATGGTCGCCTCGGACGAATCAGTCATTTCCACCAGTTCGGGAACCGTGGCGACGGGACGCGATTGCACCGCAGACAGAATCAGCCGGTGGCGCTCCTTCTCGTGCATGTTCCCTCCCGTTTTGCCCATAAAAGCCGCTAAATTCCGAGTCTGTCAATCATTTTCAATCAAAATCGTTCATGCTGCAGCGCAACATGACCGAACCTGATCGTTTTTGATTGACAATTCCGCGCCCAAGATGAATTTTCGCCTGAACCCGGCACAAGACCGGCAACCAAGGGAGTGCTGTCATGGCCGAATCACAACTGCCGAACCTCTGGGATGTCGCCAAAACCAAGGGTTTGTCCGAACCCGACCTATTGCTCTACCGCTCCAATCTGCTTGGTTCCGACAAACGCGTCACCAATTACGGCGGCGGCAATACATCGGCCAAAGTCATTCAAGGCGATCCGCTGACTGGCAAGCCGGTCGAAGTGCTCTGGGTCAAAGGTTCCGGCGGCGACATCGGCTCCATGAAAATGGATGGATTTTCAACGCTTTACATGGAAAAGCTGACGTCGCTGAAATCGCTCTATCGCGGCTTGCAACACGAAGATGACATGGTCGGCCTGCTGCCGCATTGCACTTTCAACCTCAACCCGCGTGCCGCCTCGATCGACACACCGCTGCACGCCTTCGTGCCGCAAAAACATGTGGATCACGTCCATGCCGATGCCGTCATCGCGCTGGCCGCCGCGCCAAATTCCCGCGAACTCACCCAAAAAGTCTATGGCGACAGCATCGGCTGGCTGCCATGGAAACGTCCCGGTTTCGAACTCGGCCTCTGGCTCGGCAAATTCTGTGAAGACAATCCCAATGCCATCGGACTCGTGCTCGAAAGTCACGGCCTGTTCACCTGGGGCGACACCGCCAAGTCCTGCTACGACACCACCATCGCCACCATCAACAAGGCGGTCGCCTGGCTTGACGCCCAATCGACCCAATCCGCGTTCGGCGGCCCCAAAACAAAACCGCTCGCCGCCAATGACCGCCGCGCCATCGCGGCCCAGATCATGCCAACCATCCGTGGCCTGATCGCAACCAACGGCCACAAAGTCGGCCATTTCGACGATAGCCCCGCCACCCTCGAGTTCATCTGTTCACAGGATTTCGAACCCCTCGCTGCCCTTGGCACCTCCTGTCCCGATCACTTCCTGCGCACCAAAATCCGGCCCTTGGTGCTGCATTACGACCCCAGCGACGCCACCGCTTTGCCCGACGCAATAAAAGCCTACCGCGCCGACTATGCCGCCTACTATGATCGCTGCAAACGGCCCGGCAGCCCCGCAATGCGCGACCCGAATGCGGTGATCTACCTGATCCCCGGCATCGGCATGCTGTCCTTCGCCGCCGACAAAGCCACCGCCCGCATCTCGGCTGAATTTTATATCAACGCCATCAACGTCATGCGCGGCGCAACCACCGTCTCCACCTATCGCGGCCTGCCCGAACAAGAGGCCTTCGACATCGAATACTGGGCCTTGGAAGAAGCCAAACTGCAACGCCTGCCCAAGCCTAAACCCCTCGTCGGCCAAGTGGCTTTGGTCACCGGCGGCGCCGGCGGCATCGGCAAGGCCACGGCAGCGCGGCTGCTGCGCGAAGGCGCTTGCGTCGTTCTCGCCGACATCGACGAAAACGCCCTCGCCAGCGCCAAAGCCGAACTCACTCAACATTTCGGCCCCGATTTCGTCGCCGCCGTCAAACAAAACGTCACCGCCGAATCCGAAGTTATCGCGTCGTTCGCCGATGCCTGCCTCGCCTTCGGCGGCATCGACATCCTCGTCTCCAACGCCGGCATTTCCTCCTCCGCCCCGATCGAGGATACCGAGCTGTCGATGTGGAATCGCAATATCGACATCCTCGCCACCGGCTATTTTCTCAATTCCCGCGAGGCGTTCCGCCTGTTCAAGAAACAAAACACCGGCGGCAATATCGTCTTCATCGCCTCGAAGAACGGCCTCGCCGCCTCGCCCGGCGCCGCCGCCTATTGCACCGCCAAAGCGGCCGAAATCCACCTCGCCCGCTGTCTGGCACTGGAAGGGGCCGACCACGGCATCCGCGTCAACACCGTCAACCCCGACGCGGTGCTGCGCGGCTCGAAAATCTGGACCGGCGAATGGCGCGAACAGCGCGCCGCCGCCTATGCCATGGCCCCCGACGAACTGGAAGAACACTACCGCAAACGATCCATGCTCAAGCGCAGCGTCTACCCCGAAGACGTCGCCGAAGCGGTGTTCTTCCTCGCCTCCGACGCCTCCGCCAAATCCACCGGCAACATCATCAACGTCGATGCCGGCAACGCGCAATCCTTTACGAGATGACCATGATCGCATCCGACATTATCGAAAAATCCAACGCCCGGTTGCTGAAGGCGCATCAATCCGACTACGCCGCCCTCGGTGAACGTCTCGCGCGCTCAAACAGCGACATTGCTGCCATCACCGCCACAGTCGCGGCTTTCCACGTCGCCGTTCCGTCCTGGGGCGTCGGCACCGGCGGCACCCGCTTCGCCCGCTTCCCCGGCGGAGGCGAGCCGCGGCACATTTTCGACAAGCTGGAAGATTGCGGCGTCATCCACCAACTCACCCGCGCCACTCCCGGCGTATCGCTGCATATCCCGTGGGACAAGGCCGATCCGACAGACCTCAACGCCAAGGCCGCCGGGCTTGGCCTGCATTTCGATGCGATGAATTCCAACACTTTCCAGGACCAGCCGCAGCAGCGCCAGTCCTACAAATACGGCTCGCTGGCCCATACCGACAAATCCACCCGCCAGCAGGCGATCGAGCACAATATCGAAACCATTGAAATTGGCGACAAGATCGGCTCCAAAGCCCTCACCGTCTGGATCGGCGACGGCTCCAACTTCCCCGGCCAGTCACATTTCGCCCGTCAGTTCGAACGCTACCTTGATGCGGTGACGGAAATCTACGCTGCTTTGCCCGACGACTGGCGCATCTTTTCTGAACACAAAATGTACGAACCCGCCTTCTATTCCACCGTCGTGCAAGACTGGGGCACCAGTTACCTGATCGCCCAGCACCTCGGCCCCAAAGCCTTCTGCCTCGTCGACCTCGGCCACCACGCGCCCAACGTGAACATCGAAATGATCGTCGCCCGCCTGATCCAGCAAGCCAAACTCGGCGGCTTCCACTTCAACGATTCAAAATACGGCGAC
>JANMOK010000104.1:0-2637 GCA_031369165.1 Paracoccaceae bacterium | reverse complement strand
CGACCCTAAATTTCTTCTCGCCGACCGCCGGGACGACTTGCGGCAAATCTCTTTGGCTGCCGGCAGGCAAACTATGCGGCGCAAAATCGACCATGCTGCGCAGTTTCTTGGGAATGGCACGCCGCAGCGGCCGCGCAACCCAAGCGGCACGAATTGCCCAGCGCAGAAGCGCGGGCCGTTGCAGTACATAAGCCAAGACAGCGCGCAAAGTTCGATCCGCCAATGGGCGGCGATAGGTAAGCTCGATGTGCTCTCGGGCGTGGTCAATAAGCTGTTTGTAATCAACGCCCGACGGGCAAGTCGTAACGCAGGACAAACAAGACAGACAACGGTCAATGTGTTTCACCGTCTTGGCATCGGGCGGTCGATTGTTTTGCAGCATTTCCCGGATCAAATAAATGCGCCCCCGAGGTGAATCGAGTTCGTCGCCAAGCACTTGATAGGTCGGACAAGTTGCCGTGCAGAAACCACAATGCACGCAGGTTCGGATGATCTTCTCAGAATCCCGAATTTTTGGGTCAAGCCGCTGATCGTCGGTAAATATCGTTTTCATCGACTAACAGCCGCACGCAATTCTACCGCCAACCAAACTGCTCAATTCATTATCCCTCGATTGAAAATTTCCCTTGGGTCAAAACGCCTGCGCAATCCCGCGCTGATCTTGGCAATCCCCGCCGACATTGGTTGAAAAACCGCGACGGTACTTCGCGCATTTTCGTTCGCCCGAACCAATGTTGCGTGACCGCCACCAAGATTGGCAATTCCCTGGCGGATAACCGTATCTTGCGCAGTCTGCGTCTCAGGCACCAGTAACCAGATCATCCCGCCCCCCCAATCATATAGCGCCGTGCTTTCCGGCAATTGACGTCGCAATATTTCGACAAGTTCCGGTCCAACAGAGGGCCGCACCGAAATCCGCCAAACATTGCCCGACCGCTCGGCAAATTCCCCAGCGTCGCGAATATCCCGCCAATCGGCGGAAACCTTGCTCGCATCAAGCCGAATTTCCGCTTTGCCCATCGGTGCAAGCAAGTCCGCAAGTTTCGCCAGACGATATTTCACCGATGCTTCGGTTCCCTCAACGCGCAAAGGGGTTAATTTTCTGTTCGGAACATGTGCCGCCCCGCTAACACCGAAAGGCGAGCCCAGCGCCTGTGACAAAGCCCGAATGGCGTCACCATCGGAAAGATCGTGCAACACGATATCGGCGACAGTTTCCGGCCTTGGCATGACTTTCAGCGCAACTTCGGTGACGACGCCCAAGGTTCCATAACTGCCTGCCATCAACTTGGTCAAATCCAGACCCGTCACGTTTTTCATGACCCGGCCGCCAGATTTTATCAACTTGCCATGCCCGGCAACAAACCTGACCCCCAGCAAGAAATCGCGGCAGGCCCCAACTTGAATGCGCCTTGGTCCGGAAAGATTGCACGCAACCACGCCGCCAATCGTCGCCTCGCCAAGCGAACCAAGCAGCCGACAATAGTCGATCGGCTCAAACGCCAGCCGCTGGCCGTTTTCGTCCAACAATTGCTCTATTTCCGCAAGTTTTGTACCGGCCTTGACAATCAAGGTCAGGGCCGAAGGTTCATAGGTTACAACGCCGCTCATTCCTGAAGTTGTCAGTTCAACGCCGTGGCAGGTTTGACCCAACAATCGCTTGGTCGCCCCGCCATATATCCGCAGCGGTTCGCTGGTCGCGGCAACAATTTCCGCCAATTCGCTTTCATTCGTCGGCGCAAGACTCACTGCAATACCTGCCTGTCCGCGCTTGCCGCCAAAGGAAACACCTTGGCCGGGTTAAGCCGCCATGCCGGGTCGAAAACCTCCTTGACCGACATCTGAACATCCAAATCGGCAACGGAAAACTGCAGCGGCATCAGGTCGCGCTTTTCCACGCCAACCCCGTGCTCACCGGTCAAGCAGCCACCCACATCAACGCACAGGCGCAGAATTTCCGCCCCCAAGGCCTCGGCCTTTTCCAGTTGCCCGGGCAAATTCTCGTCAAACAATATCAGCGGATGCAGGTTTCCATCGCCGGCATGAAAGACGTTGCCGACTTTCAAATCATAAGTCGCAGCCAGCTCGGTGATGCGCTGCAAAACCAACGACAACTGCGAAACCGGAATGACCCCATCCAGACAAATGTAATCGCCAAGCCTGCCCATCGCGCCGAAGGCAGATTTGCGGCCTTTCCAGATATTGGCGGAATCGGCGGCTGACCGGCTTTGCCGAACCGACACAGCGCCATGCGAGGTCGCAATCGCCACAATTATCGCCAATTGCGCTTCGATTTCCTCGATCGAACCCTCAACTTCCACGATCAGCAGCGCCTCTGTATCAGGATAATTTGCCTTGGCAAAATCATCGGTCGCCCGAATGACCAAACGGTCCATGAATTCGATCGCCACCGGCAAAGTGCCGCTGCGGATAATGTCGGAAACGCATGCGCCCGCCTGCGCGCTGGTCTCAAAACCAAACAGCACCGGCCGGGCATTTTCCGGGCTCGGCAAAATGCGCAAGGTCGCTTCGGTCACAATACCCAGCTGCCCTTCCGAACCGCAAATGATCCCCAACAGGTCAAGCCCGCCTGCATCCAGAAACGGACCGCCGAATTCAAGGATTTCGCCCTCGATG
>JANMOK010000091.1:0-6566 GCA_031369165.1 Paracoccaceae bacterium | reverse complement strand
CGAGAAAAAACTTTCGTCGCTGCAACCGATGGTGCCGCTTTTGGAAGCTGTCATCCAATCGGGTAAACCGCTGCTGATCATCGCCGAAGACGTTGATGGTGAGGCTTTGGCAACGCTGGTTGTCAACAAATTGCGCGGTGGTTTGAAAGTGGCTGCGGTGAAAGCGCCGGGATTTGGCGACCGTCGCAAAGCCATGTTGCAAGACATCGCGGTTCTGACCGGCGGCCAAGTGATTTCCGAGGACCTCGGCATGAAATTGGAAAATGTCGGCATCGATATGCTGGGCAAATCCAAGAAAGTGTCGATCAACAAGGACGACACCACCATCATCGACGGCTCGGGCGACAAAAAGGAAATCGCCGCCCGCGTCGCGCAAATCCGCCAGCAGATCGAGGAAACCACATCTGATTACGACAAGGAAAAACTGCAGGAACGTCTGGCCAAGCTGGCCGGCGGGGTTGCGGTGATCCGCGTCGGTGGGCACACCGAGATCGAAGTGAAAGAGCGCAAAGACCGCGTTGACGACGCTTTGAACGCTACGCGCGCCGCGGTTCAAGAGGGTGTTGTTGTCGGTGGCGGTGTTGCACTTGTGACTGCTGCGAAGACGCTGACAAAACTGAAAGGCGCGAATGCCGATCAGGACGCCGGTATCGCCATCGTGCGTCGGGCATTGGAAGCACCGCTGCGCCAGATCGCCGACAATGCCGGCGTTGATGGTGCGGTTGTTGCGGGCAAGATCCGCGAAAGCAACGATACCAACTTTGGCTTCAATGCGCAGACCGAAGAATATGGCGACATGTTCAAGTTCGGCGTCATTGACCCGGCCAAAGTCGTGCGTACCGCGCTGGAAGACGCCGCTTCGGTTGCCGGTCTTCTGATCACCACCGAAGCGATGATCGCTGACAGGCCGGAGCCGAAAGGCCAAGGCGCTGGCGGCGGCATGGGCGGCGGCATGGGCGGCATGGGCGGCATGGACGGGATGATGTAATCCCGACGCCTTGAAGTGTTTGAAACGGGGGGCCTTGGCCCTCCGTTTTCGCTTGCGGTGATGTGTTTGGCAAAACTTGCCAATTCGGATATCACCGGCACAATCTGCGGACATTTGGCGGAAAGTAATCCTTTGCCACCTGTGATTGTCGACCCTTCCAAGGTGCGTGAGTTTGCCGATGGTGCCGGCTTTTACCTTTGGCTGTCACAGCACCACGTCACCGAAAACGAGTTGTGGATCAAAATGCACAAGGTCGGTTCGGGTTTGAAATCGATCAATTGGGCGCAGGCTATCGACGCAGCTTTGTGCTGGGGTTGGATCGATGGAATCCGCAAGAGCTTTGACGACAAAAGTTTCCTGCAACGCTATACTCCGCGCGGGCGGAAAAGCACTTGGAGCATGATCAACGTCAACAACGTTGCGCGGTTGATTGCCGAGGGTCGGATGACCGAGCACGGGTTGCGGCACGTCGCTTTGGCGAAAGCGGATGGGCGCTGGGACCGCGCCTATGCAAGCGGCAAGGCCATGAAGATTGCCGATGATCTTCAGGCGGCGATTGATGCGTCGCCAAAGGCCCGCGACATGCTGGCGAAATTAAGCGAGCAGAACCGCTTTTCGCTGGCGTTGAGGATGCACAATACCAAGACGGAAGCCGGGCGGTTGCGCAAGATCGAGACTTTTGTCGCCATGCTGGAACGTGGCGAGACGATCTATCCGCAAGGCAAGAAGTGACTTTGGCGCACAGGTGAGCCATTGATAGGCGCATGCGCCTCTTCCTGCTCACCACCCTTGTCATGTTCGCCTTCGCCGCCAATTCGGTGCTGAACCGCTTGGCATTGGCCGAGCATGCAATCGGGCCGGGCAGTTTTGCGGCAATCCGGCTTGGGTCGGGGGCTCTGGTTCTGGTTGCGTTGATTCAGATTCGGCAGCAACGGCTTTCGCTGAGTGGCAAGGGCCGCGCGATCGGAGCCGGGTCGCTGCTGCTTTACATGCTGGGGTTTTCCTATGCGTATCTGACGCTGCCCACGGGCGTTGGCGCGTTGACGCTGTTCGGTGGCGTGCAGGTCACGATGTTTGGCGCGGCGGCGCTGAGCCGCGAACAGATTCCGCCGCAACGCTGGTTGGGCGCGGCAATCGCTTTCGCGGGGTTGCTTTGGTTGTTGTTGCCCCTTGGGCAGGGCACAGTCGCACTGCACGGCGCTGTGCTGATGGTGGCGGCGGCGGTTGGATGGGGCATCTATTCGCTCAATGGACGCAAGGAAAACAATCCCTTGGCAGCAACCGCCGGAAATTTTGTTCTGGCGGCGCCAATCGCGGTTGCGGCGATGCTGCTGTGGCCCGACGCCTTGCATACCAGCCCCAAGGGGATCGTTCTGGCGATAGTGTCAGGCGCAATAACGTCGGGTCTTGGCTACGCGCTGTGGTATTCGGTGCTGCCGCGTCTGCAGGCCTCGGCTGCCGCCGTGGCGCAATTGACCGTGCCGGTCATCGCGTTTGGCGGCGGGTCTTTACTGTTGGGCGAACCGCTCAGCTTGCGCTTTGCGCTGGCGACAATTTTGGTGCTGGGCGGGGTCGCTTTGTCTTTCGCCAAACCGGGAAAGCCGCAGCCAAAGTGAATGACCGCCGTGAATCACCCCTTCGGGCTGATCCGGTTGACATGCCCCATCTTGCGCCCATCGCGGATTTCGGTCTTGCCATACAGGTGAATCGCATCGCCTGCATGATCGGCCAATCCATCGAGATCGTGCCCAATCAAATTGGTCATCACAGCATTGGAATGCCGCATCCCGTCGCCCAAAGGCCAGCCGGTGATGGCGCGGATATGCTGTTCGAACTGGTCGATCAGGCAGCCGTTCTGCGTCCAATGGCCGGAATTATGCACGCGCGGGGCGAATTCGTTGACGATCAGGCCGCGTTCGGTGACGAAGAATTCGACGCCCAACACGCCGACATAATCCAGCGCGTTCAGGATTTTTCCAGTGGCAAAAATGGCATCGTGCAGTTGCGATTGGGTCGCTTCGGCAGGAACAGTGGTCGTGCGCAAAATCCCGTCGCGGTGCACATTTTCGCCGGGGTCATAACAGGTGATTCCACCGTTTGACCCCCGAGCGCCGATCACCGAAATCTCGCGTTCAAACTCGATGAATCCTTCCAGAACGGCGGGCCGATGATCGAGCCATTTCATCGCATTGGCGACCTGGCGATGGTCGAAAATCTTGATCTGACCCTTGCCATCATAGCCAAGTCGCCGGGTTTTCAGAATGGCGGGCACGCCGATTGCCTTGAGCGCCAATTCCAAATCGGCCTGCGTATCAACCGGCGCATAGGGCGCGGGCATGAGGCCGAGTCCGGCGAGAAAGTCTTTTTCATCCACCCGGTCTTGCGAGATTTTCAGCGCGTTGCGGGCTGGGCGAACAGGGATGTGCGCTTCGAGGATATCCAAGGCCTCGGTCGGGATGTTTTCAAATTCAAAGGTGACCAGAGCCACGCTGTCGGCAAAGGCATGCAGGGCCTCGCGGTCGGTAAAGGCGGCAGTGGTCAGATAGGCCGCCACATGCGCTGCCGGCGGGGCCATCATCGGGTCGTAGATATGGGTGAGATAGCCCAGCCGCGCCGCCGCCATGCTGAGCATGCGGCCAAGCTGGCCACCGCCCAGAATGCCGATGACCGATCCGGCGGGAAGCGGCTCAATCATGCAGCGGTTCTTCGGCAACGGCGGCGGCTTGGGCATCGCGCAGGGCTTGCAAGCGGGTGGCAAGGTCCGCATCATGCAACGCCAAAATCGACGCGGCCAGCAACCCGGCGTTCGCCGCCCCGGCAGCACCAATGGCCAACGTCCCAACCGGCACCCCTTTGGGCATTTGCACGATGGACAACAGCGAATCCAAGCCGCCCAATGCACTGGATTTCACCGGTACGCCCAACACCGGCAGCAATGTCTTGGCCGCCAGCATTCCCGGCAGATGCGCCGCGCCACCTGCCCCCGCGATGATGACCTGAAGCCCGCGCCCAGCCGCGCTTTCGGCATAGGCGAACATCCGGTCGGGGGTGCGGTGGGCCGAGACGATTTTCGACTCAAACGGCACATCAAGCGCCGCCAGAATATCGGCGGCCTCTTTCATCGTCGGCCAATCGGATTGACTGCCCATCACGATACCGACTTTTGAATTATTCATCGATCTGCCCTGCCCGATCCGGGAAAGCCGGTAATATACAAATCAATGAACGCCATGCAATGTGGCAATCAGGCGATAATATCGGGGGTGATTTCGTCAGAAAGACGCGCGATCCTGTCTTTCAGCGACAGTTTTTGTTTTTTGAGGCGCCGTAAAGTCAAAGGATCGGCGCGACCGGCCTGATCCAACGCGGCAATCGCCGCATCCAGATCGCGGTGTTCTTGCTGCAATATCTGCAGCTTGATCCGCAGCACCTCAACCGGCTCCATCTGGGGTGAAGAATTCATCTGGCTGGCATGTCCTTTGACCTGGCAGGAACATATATCTGCAAAGCGGCCTTTCAACTACTTGAATCACGGTAAAGTGCCTTGTTTAGGCCGATTTCCATGCACATATTGAAGTTAATGCCGCCGATTTGGGGTATTGCACAGGGTCGCTTTGATAAAGGGCTTGGACGAATGACGCGCGTTACTTTTGCCTCTCATCCCTACTTGCTGGGGTTTGAACAGCTTGACCGAATGGTCGAGCGCACTGTCAAATCCGGCAACGACGGTTATCCACCCTATAACATCGAACAGGTTGATGCTGCAGCGTATCGAATCACCTTGGCGGTGGCGGGGTTTCGAGAAGAAGACTTGTCCATTACCGTTGAAGATAGCCAATTGGTCATACGCGGACGCCAGTCCGAAGAAGCCGAAGGCAGGGTGTTCCTGCATCGCGGCATCGCAGCAAGGCAGTTTCAGCGAAGTTTTGTGCTGGCCGACGGTGTGGAAGTGGCAGCGGCCCTATTGGAAAATGGACTTTTGCATCTGGATTTGATGCGGCAACTTCCAGATACGGTGATAACGACGATCAAGATAAATTCGAGCAAATCTCAATCGAAGGGCGGCAAGAAATGAAAAAATTCGCTCCAATGGGTCCAATTGGTCAAGGCCGCACTGTTTATATTCGCTCGGTTCTGGCGGCAGATTTACCCGATGACGTGCGCGAACAGATTGGAAATTCCAAAGTCATGTTTTCCGTGCATTCCGATGAGGGCGAACAACTGGCCTTTGTCAGCGACCGAACTTTGGCCTTTGAATTGGCGAAACAACACGATTTTGTGCCAGTAGCGGTGCACTAAAAAGATTCTGCGACGGAAAACAACGGTGGGTGCGTTTAGACACGGCAATCGCCGCCGCAAAGGGCTTATCCATGACTGTTTCTGGTTACTCGCGAACGCAAATCGCCCTGCACTGGAGCGTGGCCACTTTGTTGGCCGTTGAGTTTTTTTCCCACGAGGGGATCAAGCCGGCCTTTCGTTCGGTTCTGAATGGACAAGACCTGGGACTATCTTTGGCGGCGAATCTTCATCTCTATTCCGGGTTCGCAATTCTGGCGCTTGTCTTGCTGCGTTTGTTTCTTCGCCTGAAGCGTGGCGTGCCCGGCTATCCCGAAGGTGGTTCGAGCTTTCTGGAAGCGATATCCAAGCTGACGCATTGGGCGATCTACGCGCTGTTATTGGCGATTCCGGTCAGCGGAATTTGGGCATGGTATGGGGCGTCAAGCAGCGTGGGTGGTCTGCATGAAACGCTATGGAATATTGGTTGGGTGCTGGTCGCCTTGCACACTATAGCGGCGCTTTATCACCAATATTTCCTGAAGGACGGGTTAATCAAACGCATGTTGAAGGCAGGCTAGCCCATGGCGCTACCGCCTTTGCGCCCTTGATGACGGCGGTTGTCGCGTCGTGCGGTCCAAAGGGCCAAACCGATCCACGTGGTCAGATAAACAACACCGCCAGCAATCATCACTTGCCCCGGAATCGGTCCAACGGCAGCGCGTGACCAGAATTCCTCGATGCCAGCCAAGGGCGTGGGGTGGACGATCAGTTTGCCGATATATGCCAAGGTTTGGATACATAGAATCCAAAGATAGCTGCGTTGAATGCGGCGGCCAACCGCCACATAGAACGGAATGTGATATTTCGGGTGCCAGTAATCATTGGCCAGAACGTCTTGCCACTTTTCCTCCATCTTCAAATCGCCATCAACCAGCATCGGCGCATAGAAATGGGTCTCCAGCCAGCGCGCCCGTGCCCGCCAGACGTTGAAATAACGGTAACGGCGGGCTTCGAGTGACAAGAAGAGCATTATGAGGACACCGACCAGCACCAGCGGTAGTGGTGAAGCGTCTTTGTTGGCGAAGGTAATGGACAGGGCGACACCCAGCGTGACGACGGCCCAGTTGGTGGTCGTATCCAACCGGGTGCGCCAGACGGTGGAACGGTACACTTCGGCCCGATAGAGATGCGCCAAAGCGCCGATTTCGGCAGAAGTAAAATCGCGGCGGGGTTCAGGGTCGGCTGCCATTTGATTACCCAATGGGAATGGTGCGACAATTGTATGGCGGCGAATCGATTT
>JANMOK010000070.1:0-17413 GCA_031369165.1 Paracoccaceae bacterium | reverse complement strand
CTTTTGCCGCCACGTTGTCGGAAAAACCGGCCCACGACGGCAAGCTGGCTTTGTCGGACTTCTTCGTCGCCTTTGTGCAATTGCCGGTCGAACAGCGCGAAGCACTGACCCTCGTCGGCGCCACGGGCTATTCCTACGAAGAGGCGGCAAAAACCTGCGCAGTCGCAGTCGGCACGATCAAAAGCCGGGTCAATCGCGGACGCCTGCGCCTGATTGAATTGCTACAATTGTCAGCAGATGATGCATTGGAGTTGACCGACAGGGTTACCATGTCAGTTGTCAACGCCAGCAACGCTCCGCATAGGTTCATCGGTTGAAATTCAATCTGCGCCGGGCGTTTGGTGGCTTGGCCTTTCGCGTGGCCGCGCTTCTGGCTTTGGCCTTGCTGCCCATAGGCATGATCGCGGTTTACCAGACCGACAAGATCGAAGTTGAATTGGCCCGCCGCGACGAGGCCGCACTTTTGGCGCTAACGGCAGAAGCAGCCAGCGCCGAAGAACGATTGATCCGCGCTGCCTTTGGCTCGCTATCCGCGTTTGCCGCAGCGTTCCCGCAGGTCAAAGCCATTCCAAACGCCTGTGACAAGATTTTTGCCGATTTCGTCGCGGCAAATCCGCAGTTCAGTTTCGCTGGATATGTATCGCGCGATGGCATCGTCAGCTGCGGCTCGGCTGGCAAGGGCACAGATTTTTCTGCATACAGGACCTACATTGAAATGTTAGCCGACCCCAAACCGCAGTCAGTCGTCAACATGCAGGCGCCGATCAGCAAAACGTCGGTCATAACCATGTCCAACCCGATCATGACGACAGGAGCGTTCGATGGTTATGTGACAATTTCCTTGCCGCACAGCCAGATCGGCCAAGGTATCGAATTGCTGTCGCCGCTGCGTCCCCTTGAACTGATTACCTTCAATGAACTCGGCGAAGTCTTGTCTGCCGAAGGGGGGCTGGAGGCTGTCACAAGTCACCTGCCGCAGTTCACGCCGCTGCGCTCGCTTGCCGGCGGACGCCCGAAAGCCTTTTCCGGCTTCGACGGGCTTGGAAAACCGCGGGTGTTCGCCGTCGTGCCCGTGCTTGAAAATAACGTCTATGCGATCGGCAGCTGGTCGCCCGCCGAAGTCGGCGGAACGTCCGCCCTTCCGTCGCTGGTCTTTCCGGCCCTGATGTGGCTGACCAGCTTTGCTGTCGCCTACCTGGCGGTGCACCGGCTGGCGATAAAACACATACGCCGCCTCGGGGGCGACATTGAACAATTCGAGCGGACGGGATATTTTTCTCCCGCCAAAAGCACATTTGGCATGCCAGCAGAGATGCGCGACATTGACATATCCTGGCACCGGCTGGCCGAGACCGTGGTCAGCGACCGGACCAAGCTGCAAGATGTGATCCGCGACAAGACGGTGTTGCTGCAAGAAGTGCACCATCGGGTCAAAAACAACCTGCAACTGATTTCCTCCATCATCAGCCTGAAAACCCGCGCCGCCAGCACAGCGGAGGCCAAACTGGCACTGAAGGGTGTCCAGGCGCGGGTGATGAGCATGGCAACCGTGCATCGCGCCTTGTATGAAACAACGACCGAAAGCCGGGTCCGGGCCGACGAGCTGTTGCGGGGCATAGTGCGCTCCATTTTGGAAGTGGGCGCGACAACCAGCTTGCCGATAGCAGTGCAGCAATTCTACGATCCGGTAACGCTCTACCCCGATCAGGCCGTACCGCTGTCGCTGCTGGCATCCGAGGCCCTGACCAACGCGCTGAAATACAGCGGCCACGCGCTCGGCAACCCGCCGTCCCTTGCGATACGGCTTGCGTTGGGCGACAATTCCACGGCCTTTTTTGAGGTGGAGAACAGCAAAGGCATAAAACTGATCTCTGCCGACCAGTCAGAGGGTACAGGGCTGGGCAGTGCCTTGATTGCCGCATTTGCGGAACAGATCGGCGGCACTATCCAGATTATTGATGAACCCGACCGCTATTGGCTGCGCCTGGATTTTCCAATCGTCAATTTCCAGCCAGCGCCGGTTGACGCCTTCATCATGCCGGCCGACTAGCTGCCGCCCGGCTCATCCAAGCTAGTCTGGTGCCACCGCACCGTTTTCGGCGGGGCTGACATCCGCTTCACCAAGAAATTCGCCGAGTGCCGCCAGTTTTTCCACGTGACTGCAGAAAACCTTGAGTGTCACCAGCATCGGCACGGCAATAATGATCCCGACGATGCCCCAGGCCCAGGCCCAAAACGCCAGTGAAAGCAGGATCGCCACCGAATTCAGCGCCAGACGGCGGCTCAGGAACAATGGCGTCACCACTTCGGATTCAATCCCGACCAATGCCAGATAAGCCACCGGTGGCAACAACGCGGCAGCAAACGTGTCAAACACCACGATTCCGACCAGAAACGTCAGGCTGACACCGACCAGCGGCCCCAAATACGGGATAAAGTTCAGGATGAACGCCATGAGCGCCCACAGAAACGGTGTCGGCATCCCCAACACGTAGAAGGCAATCCCAACCGCAATCGCCAGTCCGGCGTTGAGGGCGCTGACGGTCAGAATATAGGTCGATACGTCGCTTTCGACGTCGTAAACAATCCGCAACGCTTTCTTCTTTTCACTGAGCGTCGGCAAAACTTTGACAAGTTTCGCATAAAACAGATCGCCCGATGCCATCAGAAAAATCGCCAGTATCACCGTCGCGGCCAGCGTGAAGAAAACGTAGAGCGGTTGCCCGGCATATTGCGACAGCATGCCGAGCATGCTCCCGTCCTGGACCACCACCTCTTGAACCTCAGCGCTGCTGGTGGCCGTTGTCGCGACCTCGATCTGCTCGGCGACATGGATCAGCCTGCCGAAATAGAGCCGCAATTCGTGCGCCTTTTCGGTGAGCGCGCGCTGGATTTCCGGCGCATCGTTGATCCAGCCGGCAATCGGACCGCTGGCGAAATAGCCGGCCAGCAAAGCAGAGAGCACCAGCGTCGCGCCAAATCCCAGCGCGGTGATCCACGGCGCAATGTGATAATCGGCCAAACGCCGCACCAAAGGGCGAAACGTCATCGCGATGAAAAGCGCCAGCACGACCGGTATCAGAAAATCGCGGGCAAAATAGATCGCCGCAATGATCAGCAACGTGAATATGCCAATCAGCGCCGTCCTGGCTGTCTTGACGTGTCCGGCGATATCCGCGTTATTCTCAGCGACCAATTCAAGCCTCCAAAGCACACAATAACGTCGCCGATCACGGACCGGCGGCGTTACCTTCAACCATCGACAAGCGCCTAGTTCGGCAGGCGTTCAACAACGCCTTGGGCAAAAGCCGCAATCATGGCATCGTAGTAAGTATCGCTGCTGGCCGTCAACGTCACCACATCGATGCCCTCAGGAAAGAACATCATGGCCTGGTTGATATCGACGGTCAATTTATAGGCGTCGTGGTTGCCGTTGTTTTCTTTGTCGAAAACTTGGACATCACCGACCAGATGGGTATCGGCGACACTCATGGTTTCAAGAAACGAGTCGCTCAGTTCCACTTCCGAGATGTCGATCATGATCGCCAGACCTACTTCGGCGATCCGGTCCGTCAACAAGGCAGCCACAGCGCTTTCAAGGTCACCTTCGATATTGCCATATCGTTCAGCCGCCATCGGGTTGGTGAGGGCTGTCAGATCGACCTGCGCGTCAATTTCCCCAATCATCACTGGGGTCGCGGCCAAGACTCCACCCGACATCAGGGCAGCGACGGTGGCTGAGATAATTGCGGTGCGAAACATGGTATTCTCCAATTCCTAACGAATGGGACTGGCTCGATGGCCAAGTCCGACATTGGACAAACGCAGGGCTTCAAAGATTGTTCCGTGCCGCGGCTACAGAGGAAGCGCATGACGGTCAGACCGTCGCTGCTTTCACCGCTTCCGCAAATTTCATCGCATCGGCCTTGGCGGTGCCGATTTGCGTTTCCAAGGAAAGGACATTCTTCCAGTCAATTTCCGGCCAAGTGTCAGCGACAAGCTTCACCACCGAGCGCTTCGTCGACTTGGCCTGCTGGCACAGCGACTTGACCTTTGATTGCGCCTCCGGACGGGGCATGACCAGCGCCAGAGCAAAGGCAATCGCCTCGGCGTGGATCAGCCCCAATTCGTCGTCAACAGCGGCGGCCATGGCCGCCGCATCCGGGGTCATCGCCCGCCCCAGCGCCCGCCCCAGATCGAGCGCGCGCGCTGTGACAAGACAAAGCTGCGGCAGCGTCAGCCATTCGGTAAACCATGCCGCGCCGTCGCGGTTCTGCCGGTGCAGCGCGGCGGATTGCAGGGTCATGTTCAACCCCGCCGCGTGCCGGGCCAACGCCACCACAGCCGAGGCCATGATCGGATTGGATTTCTGCGGCATGGTCGACGATGCGCCGCCGCCAGCAAAGGTGATTTCCTCAATCCCCGATTGCGCCATCAGGTGCAAGTCTTCGCCCATCTTGCCCAAGGCAGCGGTCAAAGCCATCATCCAGCCGGCCAATTCGGCAATCCGGTCGCGCTCGCTATGCCAGCTCGCCCCAGGATCAGCCAGTCCCAGCGCAACCGCTAACCCGGCGCGAATAGCCGGACCCTGCTCGCCCAGAACGGAAAGCGTGCCCGCGGCACCGCCAAGCTGAACTGCCAAAAGCCGGGGCCGCATCTCGGCCAGCCGCTGACGCAACCGCAACAGCGGGCGACCCCAGCTTGCCACGACCGCGCCAAAACTGGTGGGGGCAGCGGTCTGGCCAAAGGTACGGCCGGCCATCGGCCGGGCGGCATGGGCACGGGCCTGATCGGCCAAAGCCGCAAGAACCGCTTCCAATCGGCCCTCGAACAATTCGAGCAATTGTTTCAGCCGCAGCATCAGGCCGCTGTCCATGATGTCCTGACTGGTCGCGCCCCAATGCAGATACTGCGCATGTTGCGGGGAACCAGCGGTCTTGCGAAATGCCGCGACCAACGCGGGAACCGGCACGCCGTTGACCGCCGTTTCGGCAGTTAGCGATGCCGGGTCGATGGTCACCTCCTGGCAGGCGCGATACAGCCAGGTGGCCGCGTCAGCCGGAATCATCCCGACCTCGCCCTGCACCTTGGCCAAGGCTCCCTCTACCATCAGCATCGCGCGCAACTCGGCAGAGTCTGTAAACAATTGACCGGCCTCTGCATCGCCGAAAAGGCCCCCGTAGATCTCGCTGTCATGAACCGACGCCGCCATCACGCCGCCCTCAGGCCAAGGATTGAGCGCGCTTGTGACGGCGTGGCGACCGGACGGTCATAGCGGTCGCACAGGTCCACCGCGCGACGAACCAAAGCAGCGTTGGAGGGCACAAGCGTATGACGGTCCCAACGCACATTGTCCTCCAGCCCGGTTCGGGTATGCCCGCCCTTTTTGATCGACCAGTCATTGATCGTCAACTGCGCCAGTCCAATCCCCGCCGCGCACCACTGCGCATCCGGTGCCAGTCGAAGCAGAGTCTCGATATAGAAATCAAAAATGCGCTCATCGGCCGGCATGGCGTTTTTCACCCCCATAACGAACTGCACATACAGCGGCCCTTTCAGGCGGCCATCGACCGCCATGCGGGTGGCCTGCACTATATGTGACAAATCAAAAGCCTCGATCTCGGGCTTCACGCCATAGGTCAGCATTTCTGCCGCCAGCCAGTCCACCAGATCAGGCGGGTTCTCATACACCCGCGCCGGGAAATTGTTGGACCCCACCGCCAGGCTGGCCATATCAGGTCGCAAAGCCAGCATGCCGCCGCGCTCCTGCCCGGCACCCGACCGGCCGCCGGTGGAAAACTGGATGATCAAGCCGGGGCAATGTCTGCGCAGACCCTCTTGCAGCAAAGCAAAACGATCCGGGTCGCTGGAGGGCTTGCCCTGGTCATCACGAACATGGCAATGCGCGACGGCAGCACCTGCCTCAAATGCCTCCTGCGTGCTTTCAATCTGCTCAGCGATGGAAATGGGCACCGCCGGATTGTTGGCCTTGGTCGGCAAAGATCCGGTGATCGCAACGCAAAGAATGCAGGGATCGCTCATTCAAATATCCAGAAACACGGTTTCACCGTCGCCTTGCAAGCGAATGTCAAAACGATAGCGCGCGGAAGCAGACTTGGTGGCAATCAGCGTCGTACGGCGCGCGGGTTGTTCGATCAAATTCAAAACCGGGTCGGCGCTGTTATCCTCATCCGCAAAATACATCCGTGTGTTCAGCCCGATGTTGATACCGCGCGAGACCAGCCAAAAGCTGATATGCGGGGCCATAGGGCGGGCATTCCGCCCCATGACCGACCCCGGCTTGATGGTATCAAACCCCCAAAGCCCGCTGTCGAAGTCGGAAATCACCCGGCCCCAGCCGCGAAACCGCGAAGCGACTTGCGCGGCACGCGGGTCCTCGGGATGCGGATAAATCCCGGCGGCATCGGCCTGCCAAACCTCTATCAAAACGTCCTTAACCGGGGCTCCAGTACCGTCATAGACAATACCCTCAACCCGGATACGCTCCCCTGCTGTATCCGGCCCGGCGATATCCTGCCCCAATTCCCGGGCATAAATATCAAAGCCTGCTGCCCCCGGAGCCAAACCGATATGCACATAGGGTCCGGCGGTCTGCGAGGCGGATTCCTTCAGATAGGTCAGCGGCTGTGGCATCTCAATTCCCCTCCAGCCGGTTCTCAAACAGGGTCGAGCGCCGCCCGCGCAGCACGATGTCGAACTTGTAGGCCAAACAGTCCAAAGGAACCGCAGCGTTCATGTCCAAGGGCGCGATCAGCTGTTGCACAGCGCGTGCATCAGGAATGGTCTGGACAATCGGACATCGCGCAATCAGCGGATCACCCTCGAAATACATCTGGGTGATCAGCCTTTGCGCAAAGCCCGAGCCAAACACCGACACATGAATATGCGCAGGCCGCCAGTTGTTCACCCAGTTGCGCCACGGATAGGCACCCGGTTTGATGGTGCGGAAATAGTAATAGCCGTTTTCGTTGGTCAACGTGCGCCCGCAACCGCCAAAGTTCGGGTCGATTGGTGCAAGGTAAGTGTCCTTTTTGTGCCGATAACGCCCACCGGCATTGGCCTGCCATATCTCGACCATCGTCTGGGGCACCGCGCGTCCGTTTTCATCCAGTACCCGGCCATGCACGATGATCCGCTCTCCAACCGGGTCGCCGGTCTTGGCATGATTTTTGATCAAATCATTGTCCAAAGGCGCAATGTCGTTGTGGCCAAACACCGGCCCCGTCACCTCGGACAACGAATTTTGCAGCGACAGCAGCGCGAATTTCGGGCTGCGCGCCACGCTGGTTTTGTAATCAGGCGTCAGCGCCGCAGGCTGCCACTGACGGTCGCGCTGATAAAACTCGGCGGGTTTCATGCGGTTTCTCCCGCCATGGCGGCAAAAGTTTCCTTGGCAATCATGATGGCATGATTGGCACGCGGCACCCCGGCATAAATCGCCACATGCAACAACGCCTCCATCACATCGGCCTTGCTGGCCCCGGTGTCGGCCGTCGCGCGGATATGCAGGGCAAGCTCGTGATCGTTGCCAAGTCCCGCCAGCAAGGCAATGGTCAGCATCGATCTTTCGCGCAAACTGATCGTCTCGCGCGCCCAGACATGCCCCCAGGCGGCATCGGTGATCAGTGCCTGAAACGGCGCATCCAGCGCGGTCATGGCAGCCTCGGCTCGTGCAACATGCGCCGCGCCCAGCACGCGGCGGCGCGCGGCCATGCCCTTGGCGGTCAAATCGGTCATGAATGCGCCTCCAGGAAAGGGCCAAGAATGTCGGCATAGGCGCTGGGCGTCTCGACACAAGGCAAATGACCCGCGCCCGAAATGAGGTGAAACGCGGCACCGGGGATCAGATCAGCCGTCGCCCGCACCAGATCGGGCGGGCTTGCGCCATCTTCCGCACCCGCAATCACCAGTGTGGGCAGGCGAAGGGTGCGGGTAACTTCGGTCTGGTCTGCCTGCGCCAGGGCAGCACAAGCGTCGGTATAGCCGGAAACCGGAGTGCGTATCAGCATATTGCGCCACAGGTTCAGCGCCGGGGTGGCGCGGAACCGGGCAGTGAACCACCGTTCCAAAACCCCATCGGCAATTGCGGCCAGCCCGCCGTTCTCCACTGCATTGATCCGTTCTTGCCAACTTTCCGCCGTGCCAAGTTTGGCAGCGGTGTTGGACAAGACCAACGCCCGGGTCAAGTCCGGACGCGTCGCCGCCACAGCCTGCGCGATCAAACCGCCAATCGACAGCCCTACCAAAATCACCGGACCGCGTGCCTGCGCCTCGATCAGCGTCACCACATCCGCCGCATAGTCGGCCAAAACGGCGGGACCGCCCAAATCAGAAAGCCCATGCCCCCGCTTGTCATAACGGATGAAACGATGGCCTTCCGGCAACATCGGCAAGACCGCATCCCACAGCCGCAAATCCGAGCCCAGCGAATTGGCAAACACCACCGCAGGACCATCCGCCGAACCGGAAGCCTGAATATGCATCGCGCCCCAGGGCCGCTCCAGAACTTGCATGCCATCCCCTCCTTTTTCGCCTGCCCCGACAGCGGATCAGGCCAGTTCAAGTCGCTGCATTGCCGTACGCACTGGTGCATTGGGGGCACCAAACCCGCGATAGCCCTGACGCTGCACAATCTCGAAGGCAAAGCGGTGGTGAAACGACTTGGTATAAAGCTGAAAAAATCTGCCGTACGCGTCTTCGTCATAAAGTATTCCGTAGGTTTGCATGCGCACCAAAACCTCTGCGGGCAAGGCAAACCGGGCCGCCAGATCGGGGTAGTAATTGACTGGCACCGGCATGGTCGGCACGCCCGCCGCAGCCAGAGCTTCTGCCACGGCAAAAATATCGGCTGCGTCAAATGCGATATGATGAATACCGGTTCCTGCATATTCGGCCAACACCCGATTGGCCACCGTATCTTGCGCTGCCGACGAGTTCAAAGCGATGCACACCGATTGGTCCGATGTTTGCATAACCTGACTTTTCACCAACCCGCCCTGATCGGCAATCACCGTCGGCGTCGTTGATTCCATGCCAAATACCGCACGATACAGCAGCACGGCCGACAGCATTTCCTCGTAACTCATCGTATAAGCAACGTGATCCACCCGGCGCAGCAAGGCTTTATCGGGGCTCGCCTTGGCGGTAAACTCCCGCGACCAGATCGAAGGCATTGCCACTGTGTCGGCCAGATACAGCAGCGAGCCGCCGGAATTCGAAACCGCAGTCATCCCGTGTGTGCCTGATTGCTGGCTAGGATATTCCAGCAAATCCGCCCGCCGCGCGGCTTGGCTGGCGACCGGCACAGTCAGGCCAACCGCACAGACCGATGGCCCATGCAGCGAATGGTACTGGTCGGCAAAGCCGCCCTTCTCGCGGTTGAACACCAGCTTGATGGCGCCTTGGGCATAAAGGTCGACCGCTTTGGTCGGATGGCTGCCCGCATGGGTAAAGCCGATGGCACCCAACACTTTGGCCAGATCGGCGGCCTCGCTGTCGTTCAGGGCGAATTCCAGAAACTCGACCGCCAGTGGCGGCGCAGCGGGCGGCAATTGCGAGGCCTTGGCATCCTCCGCCCGGCTGCCAAGATAAACCAGGCTGCGATAACCGTCGCGGGCGGTGGACGTTACCGAACCCGAGCGGAACTGGTCATTGAAAATCTCCAGCGACAGCGGTCCGTCATAGGCCGTCGCCGCCAGGCTATTCATGAAATCGCGCAGCGGCAGTTCGCCTTGGCCGGGGAAGCAGCGATAGTGCCGCGACCACGACAGATGATCCATCAACAGGTTCGGCGCGTCGGCCACCTGCACCAGAAAAATCCGGTCGCCGGAGATTTGCTCAATCGCCGCCAGATCCGTGCCGCGCGAAAAGATGTGGAACGTGTCCAGAGTCAAACCGATGGCCGGGTGATTGGCGCGGCGCACAATTTCCCAGCTGTCGCGGTAATCAAACACATGACGGCCCCAGCCCAAGGCCTCGTAAGCCACGCGCATCCCCCGTTTGGCCGCCCGTTCGCCCAATTCTGCGAAATCATCTGCAGCACGCGATATTCCGCCCAGCGCCAACGGTGAAACGTTGGAACAGATCATCAGCAAGTCGCAACCCAGCTCTCCCATCAGGTCGAATTTCGTCTCGGCCCGCTCGAAAGTGCGGGCGCGATAGGGTTCGGGCATGCCTTCAAAGTCGCGGAACGGCTGATAGGTGACGATCTTCAGCCCAAAATCTTCGATTATCCGGCGAATTTCGCTGATCGGACCATCGTGGAGGATCAAATCGGTTTCAAATATTTCAATACCGTGGAATCCGGCGGCTGCAATGGCGGCGATCTTTTCACGCAATGTGCCTGAAAGGCATACAGTGGCTATGGAATAAAGCATCGAGACCTCCTCAAACGCGCGGGTGTTGGCAGCGGTGCCAGACCGCTGCCAACCTGTTGCATCACCGCGCCGCGGCGATGGCGTCGCGGTATTCCTGCACCAGCGCAGGGTCGAGATCGACGGTGAACTTCTCGATCACCGGCGCCACGGCAGTGCGCAGCTTTTCAACCTCTTCGGGGGCCAGTTCGGTCAGTTCCATCCCGCCCGCAACAAGGGCTTCCTTGCCTGCGGCTTCCATATCGCGCGAAACTTGGCGCTGATAGACTTTGGCCTCGTCCAGTGCCTTCTGGATCAGCGCCTGCTCTTCGGCGTCCATGCTGTCCCACACGGTTTTGCCGATCATCACGATCTGGGCGTTGTAGGTGTGGCGGGTGAAGGTCAGGTATTTCTGCACTTCAAACAGTTTGGCCGAGTTGATGACCGAAACCGGGTTTTCCTGCCCGTCAACAACCTTTTGCTCCAGCGCGTTGTAAACTTCCGCAAACGGCATCGGCGTCGGATTCACGCCAAGGGCGGTGAAAAGGTCGATATAAATCGGTGCCTGAACAACCCGCAGTTTCAGACCGGAAAGGTCTTCTACCATTACAACCGGACGGGCCGAGTTGGTGACGTTGCGAAAGCCAAGTTCGAAATAGCCCAGCGCATGCAGGCCCTTGTCTTCGATCATGGCGTTCATCTTGGTGCCGAACGCACCATCGACAACCTTGTCGGCCTGTTCGCCCGAATCAAACATGAACGGCAAGTCGAACAAGCCGAATTCCGGAGCCATGTTGGCAAGAATGCCTGCGTTCATAACCGTCATGTCGACAATGTTGCCGCCCTGCAGCGCCGAGATCATTTGAACGTCGCCGCCAAGCTGGCCACCGGGAAACAGCACGACCTTGATCAGGCCGCCCGAGGCAGCTTCGACCAGTTCCTTGAATTTGCGTGCTCCCAGTTCTTGCGGGTGGTCAACGTTGTTGACAAACGCAAAGCGCAAGGTGCGGTCTTTGATTTCGGCAGATGCGCCTTGCGGTAATATCATCGCAAGTGACATCAAAGCCGAGGCTAGAAGTGTACGACGTTTCATTGAGTTTTCTCCAAGTTGAGGTTGCGTTAAGATGGGCCGCTTGACGCGGTCTTATTGAAGCTGCGGGCCTAGTTCCCCGCAAACCATTTGGCCGGAACAATCACCAGGTCCGGGAACAAAATCAGCAGAAACAGCACGCCAAGCTGCGCCAGCATGAAGGGGGTGACGCCTTTGATCAGGTCGGCCATGCTGACTTTTGTCACCCCGCTGACCACGTTCAGGACGGTGCCAACCGGCGGCGTTATCAAGCCGATTGAATTGTTGATAATGAACAGCACGCCGAAATAAACCGGGTCGATTCCCGCGCGAATGACCACAGGCATCAGGATAGGCGTCAGGATCAGAATGGTTGGCGTCATGTCGAGCGCCGTGCCAACGACGACGACCAGCGCCATGATCGCGATCAACAGCAGGGTTTGATTGCCAACGAATGGCTCCATCATATCCGCGACCTGCATCGAAATCTGGCTCAGCGTGATCAGCCAGGCCGACACCATTGCCGCGGCCACCAAAAATACGACGACAGACGTGGTCAGCGCCGCTGATACCAGCACCTGATAGATCTGCGCCCACTTAAGTTCGCGGTAGATCACCGTCGCCACAAAGAACGAATAGACAGCCGCAACCACCGCAGCTTCGGTCGGCGTAAAGACACCAAAACGCAGACCAAAAACGATGATCGCGGGCAACATCAGTGCCCAGACGCCTTCGTACAAAGAGCGGCCAACTTCCCGGCCAGATTTGCGGCTATGCAGGATTTCGGCCTGATCCTTGCGTGACACGAACCACCACGTGATGACCAGTGCCAGACCGAGCAACAGACCCGGTACGATCCCGGCAAGAAACAGCTTCTTAATTGAGACACCCGAGGCGACGCCAAAAATCACAAAGGCAATTGAAGGTGGAATGACCGGTGCGATGATGCCGCTGGACGCGATCAAGCCGGCAGATGACGCCTTGTTGTGCCCGGCCGCAATCATCATCGGCATCAACAGCGTTGAAAGTGCCGCCGCATCTGCAACGGCCGACCCGGACAGCGATGCCAGCACGATCGCCGCGAAGATCGTCACATAACCAAGCCCGCCGCGGACATGACCCACCAGCGTCAGCGCAACGTTGACGATGCGCTTGGCCAACCCGCCGACGTTCATGATCTCGCCCGCCAGAATGAAGAATGGCACGGCAAGCAGGGGGAAGCTATCGGCACCGTTGATCAGGTTTTGTGCAATAACTTGCGATTCAAACAGCCCCATGAACAACATCAGCGCTACCGAACAGACCAGCAGCGCAAAGGCAATCGGCATGCCAATCGCCATGGCACCCAGCAGCGATCCGATGAAAACCAGAACGGTCATGTCAGTGGTCATCGGTTTCGGCGACGGAAATCAGCACATCTATGCTGATGCGGCCAGTCAGCCCCATGACCAATTCCCAAGTCAGGATCGCGATGGCAGAAACCGCAAAAATCAACCCAATGCCGTAATACATCCCCATCGAAAGACCCGAGACGGTGGCGCGGGTGTGCAGATTGATCAAGAACTGATCCCAACTGCCGACAAGAAACATGCCCGAGACAAAGATCATCAGGCTGTGACTGACGGCAAAACAACCCTTGCGCCCCAGCATTGGCAGCTTTTTCACCAGCGTATCAATGCCCAGATGCGCATGGTCGCGCAGCGCGACGATGGACCCCAGAAACACCAGCCAGACAAAGAACCAGCGCGACAGTTCTTCGGAAACCGGTATGCCGGAATTGGCGGCATAGCGCAGCACGACATTGCCAAAAACCAGAATGACCATGCCGCCAAGCAAAACCGCAATCAGCACCCGCAGGGTCTTGAAATACAAATCGACAAGTCGTTTCAATCCGCTTCTCCCGACAGGGTTTCGAAATGGGCAAGCATGCGCTTGGTATCGGGCGTGACGCCGGTGAACAGCCGAAGCGCTTCGGCGGCCTGAAAAACCACCATGCCGCCGCCGTCCATCGTCCGGCAGCCCAAGTGCCGGGCTGCGGCCAACAGCGCAGTTTCCAGCGGGAAGTAAATGATATCCCCAACCCACAGCTCGGGGCGCAAAGCACTTTTCGCAATCGGCAAACCCGGATACTTGGCCATGCCAACGGGCGTGCAATTGACCAACCCATTGGCGCCGGCAACATCGGCAACAACGTCGTTTGCCACATCAGCGCGATCACTGCCCCAGTTCTCCCTCAAAATGTCGCACAGGGCCAAGGCGCGGGAGCTATCGGTATCGGCCACCAGCAGCCTCTCAACCCCAATCGACAACAAAGCATGCGCCACCGCTGCCCCGGCCCCGCCAGCACCCAGTTGCACGACCAAACCGCGCGGCAAGTCGCCCATATTGCGGCGGAACGCCTCGGCAAAGCCAAACCAGTCGGTGTTGTGGCCAACCGCCAGCCCGTCGCTGAAAACCACCGTATTCACCGCGCCCAAGCGACGCGCGTCGTCTGATAACGCGTCCAGAAATGGAATGATTGCCTGCTTGACCGGATGCGTGACATTGACACCGGCCAATCCCGCCGCCTTTGCCGCCGCCAGAATTTCGCCCAGATCGTCGACGCCCAGCCCCAGGACATCCAGATCGATCAAACGATAGCTGGTGCCCAGTCCCAAAAGTCCGCCTTCGTGTTCATGCAAAGCAGGCGAAAGCGAGGCCCGGATCGACGCGCCAATCAGCCCGCAGCGCACCCTGCGCGGGCTTTCCTGGTCATAGGTCAATACCCCAGACGCACGCGAAAACGCGCGTGATCCGGCGTTGGCCAGATCCGTCATTATCCTCGTCCTCCCGCCGTCGCCCCGCGCAAATGCGCCGAACCCGCCGCAGCCTTGATGGCTTTTCTTGCTGGGCCAATTCGTGAACTAACTAGTGCGTCCAGTCAATATGAATTTTATTATCCGCTTTGGGCACTGGCGAAAGCGGAAAGTTTCGTCGATAAATGAACGGCATAGCCCGCCGCGGACCGGCTCGGAAACGGACACAGCCCACGATGAAACCTGCGCAAGAAACTGCCGAATCGGCCTTGGAACCAAAAGTCAACGAACCCTCGCAGGCCGACCTGACGCGCGCCAACATCATCACGGTTGCCACCAGCGAATTTGCCTCCAAGGGGTTTTCCGGAGCGCGCGTCGACGAAATTGCCGATCTGACCGCCACCTCCAAACGGATGATCTATTATTACTTCACCAACAAAGAGGGCCTCTATATCGCCGCCCTCGAACAAGCCTACCGCGGCATCCGCGAAATTGAATCAAAGCTGAACCTCGATCACCTCGATCCGATCGAGGCAATCCGCACTCTTGTCGGCTTTACCTTTGATTACCAATGGGAACACGAAGATTTCGTTCGCCTCGTCATGGTCGAAAACATTCACAACGGCGTGCACCTTGGCACCTCGCGCGCGATGAAAGGCCTCAACGTGACCATCATCGACACCATGGAGCGCGTCTATGATCGCGGGGTCGCAGCCAGCCTTTTCCGGCCCGGCCTTGACCAGATCGACCTGCACATGACGATTTCGGCCCTGGCCTTTTTCAACGTCTCCAACCGCCACACGTTTTCAAAGATTTTTGGCCGCAACCTGGCCGATCCCGAAGTGCTCGCCCGCCGCCGGGAAATCATCATCGATACCGTGCTGCGCTACGTACAATGCGAGCCCGACACCCGCGGCTGAGCCAGCACCTTTTCGAAACCCGGCGCCATGCCCGCCATTTGACTGCGGCACGGCGCAACACTGCAGCTACCGACTGTTCGCGAGCAGGCAAGGATCCTCGCTCCAAGCCAGCCAGACGCCACCGAAGGATCGATCCACTTCAACTCGAACACCGAAAATTCGTGCAAGACCGGCCTCACTCCGCCGCAAAGGCGACCGGCAAAGTGCTTGGCGCAATATTCTGCGACGGCATCTTGAGTGCATTGCGAAAGGCATCACTCTTAATTCGCTTCGCAATCAACTCGACCTTTTCAATTTCGGGAGTGAAACTGGGCTTGGGCCTTTGCGTCGGCAATAGACCGATATCGTCGAGCAGGTGCGGCGAAAGGCGCGAAAGGCGCATGACGTTTTTGCGAAAGACCCGCTCGTTTTCGAGGTTTGTGCGGATCTCCCGAACTTTGTTGGCCAAATGGGCGATCCGGACCTGCGAACGACGCACAAAACTGATCACCTTATTCATCACCGAATACACGGCACTACCCAGACCAGACTCCCCGCCAACGGCTTGATGTTTGCCCGGTCTATGAAATTCACCCGAATGTGCAATGTTCGGACCGTCATGGTAGATCAGCAAGGACACGGCGTCATATTGTGTGTTCATTTTCTTTTTCCCCTTTGCAGGTCCGCGCTGGCGCACAGATTGCCTGCTTGTGCGAGGAAGATTGCAGATCCCGCTGCACCGCGCTGTTCCCCCGGGAACAGCGCGGAAATTCATTTTGCAACCCGCTTGACCTGGGGATTGCTTGTGTGGATGTGTGGATGTCTGGCTGGTCGGCAAACAGTTTTTCAAACGCGTGCGACGGTTGGCGTGCAAGTCAATTGCGACGCTGTTTGGCGGGGTGACATGATCATGAATGCTGCGCCGGCGTCGGTTGGCGCTTTCACTTCACTGGGCGATTTTCCGATCTTTGCCGCGCTGGACAAGGAAAGCGTTGCCGCGCTCTCGGCGTCGGTCTTGCATCGCACCTGGCCGGCCAAGGCGATGCTGTTTCAGCGCGGCGATGCCAGCAATCATCTGTTGGCGCTTACAAAGGGCAAGGTCCGGCTTTCGCTCGCCAGCCCGCAGGGGCGCGAGATCGTGCTGCGCAATGTCGGACCCGGCGACATCATTGGCGAGATGGCGCTGATCGACGGTCAGCCCAGGTCAGCCGATGCGGTTGTCACCGAAGATGCGTCCGGCATCGTCCTGTTTCGCGACCGGTTCCTGGCCGTTGCCGCGCTGCGCCCCGGGGTGGGCATGGCCGTTGCCCGCTACCTGTGCGCGCTGTTGCGCAATACCAACTACCAGATGGAATCGATCGCTCTTTACGATTTGCAAACCCGTCTGGTCCGCTTCCTGCTGTTCACCCTCGATCAACTTCATGGCGCAAACATACCGCCGCATCCGGTGTTGCGCATCGGTTTCAGCCAGAGCGACCTCTCCGCTGTTCTTGGCGCAAGCCGACCAAAGGTCAACCGCGCGTTCCAGTCGCTGCTGGCCGCCGGGGCAATCCGCAAGGAAGGAAGCCTTTTGGCGTGCAACCTTCCGCTCCTGCGCCGTCTTGCGGAAACCGATGAATCGGGTACCCTTTAATGGGCGCGAAGGCTTTGCCCGCCATGTCACCCTCGACCAGCCTGCAAAGCCGCACTTCCCCAGGCCCCACCCACACAACTTCGTATCAACCGGTGGCAGATTTGGCTTTGATGCTTTGCGGATAGGAAAAGAATCCATTCGGGTAGGTCGCCGTGCCGGGATCGACGTCACCCTTTATTTGCAAAAGACGGGCGAAGGCGCCGGCGAAATAGGCCTCGCGCCACTCCACCAGGTCGGCTTCCGGGTAGTTCTGATAAACCTGCCCGTTCGAACGCCCGCTTGGTCCGCGCAGGAAATCGGCGAACAGCTTGAGCCAGGCCTGCGCGGCTGGTTTCTCGTCCGCTGGTCCAAAGAAGCTGTCGATGACAAAATTCATCTCGACGTCGCGGTGGATGAAAGCGTTGTCGGTTCTTGGGCTTTTTTCAGCAATCTTGCCGCCATAGGGCTCCAGCACCAGCGTATTGGCATGGCCGGCCTTGAAGCCCGGAGACTTGCCAAAGATTTTGACGACCTCCTGCCAGTCAACCACAGCAAGCGGCTTGCCAATGTAATTGGAGACCTTCAGTTCATAAATTGCGCCAAGATCCTTGGGTTCAAGATCGGCGAGCAGAAAGCCGTTGAGGAAGGCATAGGTTCCCTCCTTG